>JAUXWL010000091.1 GCA_030680155.1 Anaerolineales bacterium | reverse complement strand
AATTCAATTGTGCTAAAAAAATCTCTTTTTGCCGCGGATTACACAGATTTTCACGAATTTGAGAAAAAAATCCGCGCCTATTAGCGGAATTCGTGGCAAGGGTTTTGGATTTCTTGACATGGTGGCAACTTGAGTTAAATACAATCCAAGGAACATTGACCTTTCGTTCACAAGGAGCAATCATGGCAGGAAAATTAAATTTTCAATGGCAGAACGACAATCTGTGCAAGACCATCTATCCCATGCGGCTGCAAAAACTGCGCGACTTCCTTGTCTTTTACAGGGAAGTGGACCTGTGGGCGGAATACAAGAACAAGAATATCTCCACGCTCACAGCAGATGTGAAAGCATACGAAAGCGGATTGGAACTCGCGCGCCAGACGGAATTCAAGAAGTATTCCCACCTGAAAAATTATTTTATGACGGATAACGTCAGGGGGCATTTCGTCAAATACAAGCCGATGGACGAAGCCGAACTGGCAGAGATCCAAAAGGTACACCAGCTTTTCATCTCTTCCTGGCCCAGGGATATTCGCGGCGAGCGCAGCTTTATCAAGATGCGCATCGACTCGTGGGCGAATCACATCAGGCTGCTCAAGGATTGGATCAAGTCACGCCAGCGCCGCCTCGCTGCGATGGTGATTGACCACCCCAAATACGCGCCAGAGACCGAGGAACTGCGTCTCAAAGAGAATGCCAGCCTGCCGATGGCGCTCGATGAAATGGACAAACTGCGCGACTTCGACGACACCTACGACAAGGTCGAACCGCCCAAACTGGAGTGGTACAAACTCACCAAAGCCGACCCGAATTTCAAAACCTCGGAAGAGAATTTTTTGGTGAATTACAAATCGAAGAATCCCGTCACCGTGAAGGACATTGTCCGTTGGAAGGCGGAGGAATATCGAAAGTCGCTGGAGCAGAAGGATCAATACCAGCTTCTCGCGGAAATCCGTCAGCGGTTCGAGAAGGAGCCGAAACGATTCCCGCACTGGCTGCAATACATGGTCGTCCATTTTTCAGGGATGCGCTATGCGTCCGCGCACGGTTCGTGGGCAGATCCGAAGGATCTGCTGGTGCAGCTGCGCCTCGACGATGTGCAAAAGGAACTGCTCACCCTGACGGATGCGGATGTCGCCGCGAAGTGCCAGGAAAAACTCAAGCAATACGACCCGGCAAATGCCGGGGTCAGACCCAAACTTGCCGCTGCCACAGAAAAAGTGTGGAAGGACCGCGTCGCCATGCACATGACGGGCATCCGCGCCAATGGGCCGCAATCACGGCGCAACGGTCTCAACGGACTGACGGCGGAAGAGGTCCGGTACGAGTTCATGTCGATGACCACCGACCAGGCCCTCGCGAGGTTGGAAGCGATGAAGCCGCAATTCCCAAGTTGGGCGTGGAAGTTGATCGTCCGCGTCACGCCGCTGCGCGTCAATTACGTCACCGATATGGCTTGGGAGAAACTCACGCCAGAGGAGGACGCTGCCCGCGCCAGGAAGGAATCGGGTTCACTCAACAAGATCATCAGCGACTGGCTGACCAAGCACACCGTCGGCTGGCGTGAGGAACACGGACGCGCGCATGAGTTAATCGTTTCGCGCGCGGTCTGCAATGAAACCGCGGAACACGTTCAGCATATCCGCGGAAACCTGCCGCCTGGCGGGCTGACGCCAAAAGCAGGCTGGTATGTGAAACTCGAAAAAGAAAATTCAGGCGCGTATTACGTCAAGCCGAAATCCGCCGCCGATTACACGCCCGGTGCGAGCATCCTTTGGCTGCGCTTTGTCACCAGCGAACCGAACGCGTGGCAGGTGGCAAAACCGATCGCAACCAAAGATGGCGAAGGTCTTTTGCCGAAGGAATTTCTTGGCAATCGTCCGCAGAAGAAAGATGCGCCCGCGCCGTGGGCGTATCGAATGGGTGAGGTCACTGTGCGCACCCGCTCTTATCTCGATGCCAATAAACAAAAGGTCTCGCAAACCCAATGGCTGCGTTGGATCCACGAAGCCACTGTTGCGGAGGTCGCCGAAACCGCCGACGGCGCGTATGTGTACACCTTTGAAACCTCCCTGCCCGATGATGACCGCGGCACGTCCTGCCTTGGTCTCTTCCGCAACACGCTCACGTGGAATCTCTCCGACGGCGCCGAGGATACCTACAATCGCTCGTTCGTGGGCTACACTCCCGAAGGTCAGCTTCGGCTTGATAAGCTCAATGTGATGCTGGATTGGAATAAGATCATTTTGAAGTGACCCCATCCCTTCCCCTACAATGGGGAAGGGAGACCAAACCGTCATGCGAAAATTTTCCCCTCTCGAAACCACCTTCATTGTCGGTTTAGGCATCGGCTTTTTTTGTCTTTGCATGTTGGTTGTCTACGCGGCCATCGTGGTTGCCAATGACCCTGTGGATGGAACACCCACGCCTACACTGGACCTGCCTCTCAGCGCCTCTGCCACCGCCGAGACATTTCTCCTCCCTACCGACCTTGCCGCGCCTCTCCCCACCCTGACCCTGATTCCCACCATCGAGCAGGTTCCCACGCCGCAGCCGACCTACAACGACACCCCGCCGCCGAGCGGGAAGATCGCCTTCACCTGCTATGTCAAACAGATTGACCAGATCTGCCTGCTCAACGCCGATGGCAGTGGACGCAAGCAACTGACGCATTTCAGCGCCACCGCCTTCTATCCATCCGTTTCGCCTGATGGGGAAACGGTCTTTTTCTCCTCTCGAGACAGCGGTAATTACGAAATTTATTCTGTGGGTATCGATGGGAACAACCTGAAAAAGTTGACGAATGGCATCGGCGCATTGTACGCGCCTGAACTTTCCCCGAACGGTGAATGGGTCGTCTTCACCAAACACGGAGATGGACTCTGGCGCATGCGCCCCGACGGCTCCGATGTAAAACGCATCACCAACAAGGACGACATTGACCCGACCTGGTCCCCCGATGGCTCGATGATTTCTTTTGCCTCCTCGCGGGCAGGCGCGCGCCAGTTATTTGTGATGAATGCAGATGGCTCAAACGTCCAACAAGTCACCGACCTCAACAACATGGGCGGACGTAACACCTGGTCACCTGATGGCACGCAGCTGGCCTTCTACCGCGGACCTTTTGGCGACCGCAACATCTTCATCATCAACGTGGATGGCACAGGCTTGGTCAGGCTCACCACCGGCGGCGACAACCTCGGCCCCTCCTGGTCTCCCGATGGCAACTGGATCGTCTTCACCTCCTTCCGCGACGGCAACAACGAACTCTACATCATCCACCCCGACGGCACGGGCACCACGCGCCTGACGAATAGTCCCATCTCCGATTGGCAGCCGAGGTGGGGGCGGTAGGGGCAAAATAACAACCCCTGAAAGCCATCAAGGGTTATCTGTGTTTTTATACCTTTTTCTTTCTCTTGATTCTTTTTTCTGAATTGAACCGGACTAATCTATCCCAATCGATTTTGCCGTCATCGCAGAATTCATCCATAAATTCTTTTGTGAATAGGTTTAATACTCTTGCATACTCGGTGAGAAATTTTTCTGTACGCTCTTTTGCCTGATAACCCATTGGCTCGATAATATCCACAAATATCCGGTCGTTAGCAGAAATAAATTCCCAAAATTCCTGACCACAAATTTTCATGTAATCGCCCTTATCAGGTTTTCCTGTCCGTCCATAACAACAGCCATTAATGGCTTGAATATTCAACTGGTTGTTTCCGGTTCTTAAAATCCTTTTTGCTTGCCTAAAATTTTCAACCATTCGTTTGATTTGACTACTATTTCCCCAATTAGGACCGGATTTCACTGCTACAACATATCTTATATTGTCACGCGTGAATTCTAAATCTATCCCTTCAGCGACTGACTTTGCCCCTTTATATACTTTTTCACAAACAAAAATCGCTAGTTTCTCAAGAAAATCCCCGAAAATTGTTTCTTCTTGAGAGGACAAATGTGCGTCGAGAAGCAATTTCACTAGGTCATGTGCATCATTGATGTTCTTGGCTTTAAACAAATAAGGGTTCTTTTTACTCAACACCTTCTGCAATTTCAGGGTATTTAAGCTCGCATCTCTTCTTTCGTGAAATTCACCAATGTTATTTCGGATAAAATCATTAACTTCGTTTAATTTTATTGGTTGCATATTTTCCCTTCCTTTCCATCAATGTTAATTGTGCTGGTCGTATTTCATTCAAATGTAGCACAGAATTTTCAACAAGATTGTAGTATTCAGGCAGAATTTCAATACCAACAGAATTTCTTCCCATTTTATTTGCAACGGTAACGGTAGTTCCAGATCCCATAAAGGGATCGAGCACACAATCACCTCTTTTTGTGAATAGTTTAATAAACCATTCAGGTAAATCTTCGGGAAAGACTGCGCTATGATTCTTGTTTTTAGTTTCAGTTGCCATGTGCAGAACGTTTGTTGGATAAGCCTTTTCCCTGCCTATCCAGTTAGCAATTTTCTTACCAAAACCACTTCCAACACGAGATGGGTCTCGTACTTTATCTGTATCACTCAGGTTCTTTAGTCGGCTATTAGCCCAATCTCCCATTGGAACCATTACTTCTTCTTGGTACATATGAAAATGTCTGTTTTTGTTAAACTGTAATAATCTTTCCCAAGAGTCTCGAAAACGATTGGGCCACTTGCCAGGATAGGAGTTCTTCTTGTGCCAAATAAACTCTTCTGTCCAGAGCCAGCCCTGTTTACGCATTTCCAAAATAAGTTCGATCACATAAGTATGACGTTCTCCGTTAGTAACTTTCTCTTTTATATTCAAGACGAAAGTTCCTGAAGGCTTTAAAACTCTAAGTAATTCTAAGGAGATTGGGAGGAACCACTCCACATATTTATTTGGACTAATGCCGCCATAAGTGTTTTTTCGGCTGTCCGCATAAGGAGGGGAAGTAAATATTAAATCAACTGAATTGTCAGGGAGTTTAACTAACTCTTTTCGGCAATCACCTAGTATGAGTTTTGCTTCTGTAGATTTCATGATGTAGATTATACCTGTAACTTTTTGTCCGACTTCTATATTCAGTAGATCACGAAAACCTCGCTTAGTTTGCGCTCTCTAGCGCAAATCTGGCGGTAGAGACCGCCAATTACACGCTTTCGTGAAGTACTGATATTACACCTATTGTCCCTACAAATTTCCCTACGGACTTCCAAACACCACCACAATATAATCCCCATACGAACCGTTGGAAAAATAGGCATAGCCCACGCCCATCTCGGATGATCGTGAGTTTAGGATGGCGTCGCGGTGGATCTGGTCATTCATCCACCAGGTCATCGCTGCCTGCGGACCGCCGCCCCCGTAGATGATCTCTTCCACATAGGACGGTGAATATCCCGCCGCCGCCACCCGCGAACGGATAGTGGAACCGTTCGAGCCGGTGTGACTGATCATGCTGTTACAGGCCATGTCCGCGGCGTGGGATTGGGCGGCATTCGCCAGCAGGGAGTTGATCGTCAATGCAGACATGCCCGCCTTGGCGCGCTCAGCATTGATCAGCGCAGCGACCTGGTTCACATAACCCGCATCCTGGCTGTAGGCGCACGTCCCGCCCGAAGTGGCAGGTGTACTGCCTGAACCCGTCGTGGGTGATGCGCCGCTTCCCACCGTGATCTTCACCCAAAACGTCTTCTCGATGCCGATGGTCACATCTTTGCCGTTGGGATCGTTGAGCGTGAAGTAACCCGTGTATGAACCGTTCGCTGTGGGCGCAGTCAACTGCACAGAGACTTCGACCCTGTCCTTCGGAAGCGTGGCAGGTATCGGCTCAGAGAGAGGCGCGCTCATCTGGTCGCCCGCGGCATACTTGAGCACATATCCGATCCACGGGCAGGTTCCAGTGTTGATGAATTCCCAGGTCTTCGTGAAGGTTTCGCCGGCGTTCACCACGGTCCCATCCTGAATGGTCACGTCCCGCACCAGCGCCGCGGTGTTGGTGCAGTTTGGCGGGATGGTGACGGCCAGCGTGGGCGTGAGTGTGACAGCGGGCGAAGGTGTTTGAGTGGGCGGTACATAGCCCGCTTTCGTGGGCGCCAACGCAGCTGTGACAAACCCCGCGGGTGTCGGCGTGGCGGCATCATCCACCTGCACCGAAATGCAAGCGGATAAAAAGGTAATAAGAATCAAGGTAGCAAGAATTTTATTTTTCATGGGGATTATCTTTATCCATCGTCCGCGGTCTGCGGTCCACGGTCTAACTAAAACATCATCATCTGCCCGGTGGATTTTTCCACAGGGTCGCCTGCGATCTGCTCTTCGAATGTTTCGCGCGTCAATATCGGCACCTCAGACAGGCTGCGCACCAAACGATATTTCACCAGCCGACGCTTTTTCAAACGCTCCTTGAGCGACGGGTCGCGTTCCTGTTTGTAGGCGACCAATGCCGCGCGTCCGCCAGGGATGACCAGCGCGGCGCTTTCATCGGTCTGATCCAGCGCGCGATGTACCAATGCCGAAGCCAGCACATAAAACGATTTGACAGGCTTTCCATTTTCGAGCCACGTTACCACCTTATCATCCGTGGATGAAACGTAGTTAAGCCGCCCGCCGATTTTTTTAAGCAAGTCAAACATCATCTTCATCTCATCGCGCCGCACAGACGGAACATCCTCCGGGCGCAATGACCAACTGCCGCCGTCTCTCTCCGCGTAGGAATTCAGCACGGCATAGATCAAGCCTTTGGACGGCGTCATCAACCCCGTGAATTGTTTGCTCAATTCCTCTTCCACTTCCAAAAAGATAGCATTCGGATTCTTTTGCAAATAGGTCACCAACGCAACCTCCACGCGGTCAGAGAGTGACTCGCCCTGCCGACTCATCGGGGCGCTGTCAGCAGAGCCGCGTGCTTGTCGCAACGTAGTCGCGGCCCCCCACATCCCCGTATCAACACCTTCCCCGGTCGAATAATGGATGAAACTTTTATCCCCTTTCAACGCCGTCTCAAGCAAACTATTTGTCCTGCGCATCGCCTCATCGAATTCGTCTTCTGTCTGTCGCAATGCATTCGTTTCCGTGAGCGCGATCAAACCTGCCGTGTGCAAATGCAAATATCCCACCGGCTCGCCGCGCGCGGATAAAAGTTCACGCATCGCCTTTCGCACCGATTCAATATCCGATAGCCCTGCATCGCTTTTCTGCGCGCTTTTCCAAACGATCTGCACAGCGTCATGCACCGTCCGCACGGCAACGCTTTCGAGTGCAAATCCCGCCGTGTGCGCGGCAGTGAATGCTGATGTCAAAAACGGCGCTTCGGGTTCGGGGATCAACCCGAACATCGGCACGCCGTCCGCAAGCAGTTCGTTCAAGTGGCTGAACATCGCGAACAATGCCGTCGCATTCCACGCCCAATCGTAGCGTCTGCGCCGCAGCGCGAGCTTGTACGGCTCCACCGCATCCTTGCCCCACAGCCAGCCCGCCCACAATGCCGAGAGAGTCCAAAACGCTTGATTCGGACGCGGCACCGCGCCGATCACCGCCGCAATTGGAATCTCCCGTTTGACTTTATGCGCCAGGTCTTTTAAGCGACCTTCGTAGATGCAGATGCCGCCGCTCTCTGGGACTTTCCCGGGCCATAGCATACCCTTTGGGTACGCCTCACACGGGACGGGGGAGCCTGACTCTGCAAACAAGCCGACTCCACGCTCGAACATGGTCCACACATTGTGCTCGCGGAATTGGTTCGGCGTGCTCAACTGCTTCGGCCGCGGACGTTCGGCGGGATGCCCCCAGAGCGTGTTGCCCGCATCACATGCCAGCAGGACGAGCGCGGTCAATGCGCGTCTTCGTTCGGGCGATACTTTCAAACTGTCGAGGCGGTTGATGATCGTCGTCAACACATACAGCGGACGCGGCAAATAATGCTCGATGGCTTCCTCTGCGTAGAAGCGGTCTTCGCCCTTGAGCGAGACCACCCGTTCAAAGGCGCGTGAGCGATGCAAACTGTCTGTGGAGGCTATCTTGCGGGCGCGTTCCTTATCCGCTTCGGTGGCAAGGTGTTCGCCGGAATCGCCGCAGTGCTTGCATTCATAAATACGCGCGTATGGCACATTCTCGCCCTTGCGCCAGAGAAAGGCTTGCGCGTGGATCTGTTTTTCGCATTTTTCACAGGTGGTCAGATACAGGGATTGCAAATGAAGTTCAAGTCGTTCATCCCCCTTTTTGACCGCGCCCAAATCGGCGAGTGCTGCGATGAATTCTGATTCTGGTGGCGGGTTGGCGAATATCTCCAGCAGAAAACGAGTGACGGGATTATTGGCCGTCACCAGCACACGGTATCCGCTGCGCGCAGCTTCGAGGACGAGTCGCGGGGAGAATCCGAATGGGTCGAGTAACCAGGCAGAGGGTTGGTCCAGATGCGAGAGCCAGGCAGAGACGACTCCATCCTCCAACGCAGGCAGGAAGCGGGAGAGTGGTCCCGAGTCCGCGGGTTTGAATCCTGGGAGGTATGGCTTGTGATCCATCTTGGGTTAAGTATACCCAGCGCGGTCACAAATTGCACTTTTGGTTCAATGGGAATCGCCGTGATAGACCAGCATATCTGGCGGCACGGCGTAAGAGAGTGTTTCTTAAGTCAGACCCTAAAGGTTTTTGCCGCAAAACAGAACCATAATTTGCAAAAAAAGTTCTCACAAAACGGCGTTTTCGTTACTCAGGGAAACCTTTAGGGTCTTTGCCTACGAGTTAAGAAACAGTCGCTACGTCGGATTGCCAATCCGACCTACATATCTGGCGGCGCATCACGGCGATTCCCATTTTGCGCGCTCCCTGGGTTTGTCCCTGCCTTGAAAAAGTCGTATACTTAAATCAGGCACATGAAGAAAGGATGATCCATGATGAAACAGATCGGACTTTGGATTGACCACAAAAGGGCGGTGATCCTGACCATGAGTGAAGACGGCGAAGCCATGCAAACCATTGAATCGGATATTGAGCGCCTTGGTGTTCGAGGGGCAAAACGAGCGCGCACACCCTACAGCGCCCAGTATCCAAAAGGAGACGATCATCTCGATAAACAGTTTGATGGGTATCTTGGTAAGTACTATAAGAACGTGCTGACTGTGTTGCGCGGCGCGGAGGCGGTGCTGATCCTTGGTCCTGGCGAGGCGAAGATGGAATTGAAAAAACGCCTCGAACGACAGAAGGCCAGCCCGTCAATTACAGGCATTCTGCCCGCCGACAAAATGACCGACCGCCAGTTCGCGGCAAAAGTGCGGCGTCATTTTGACAAGGTGAAAACCCGCGCCTGAAAGTGGAGCAGGGTACAGGTCCGTAAGAGGCGCGGATAACGAAAATCAAAAGGACGGGCATGGCGCCCGTCCTTTCTTCTTGGGCAGTGATCGGAGCGCGGACTTCAGCCCGCAACACAAGGCAGACTAAAGTCTGCACTCCGATTTCCCGTAACGCGGACTTCAGCCCGCAACGCAAGCGCAGACTAAAGTCTGCACTCCGAATTTCCCGCGCAGCGCGGACTTCAATCCGCAACGCCACGTTGATGTTAGAATTAGTTTTGGCTCCAAACTAATTCGTCAACGCGAAAATTCCCCATTGGAACCTTTTACGGTATCATCTCCCGCATGGAATTCATCACTTCTCCCTCCCAAAAATTTGACCTGCCAAAGCGCATCGCGCGCCTCGGTGAACTTGCCACAAATCTGTGGTGGACGTGGCATCCCGAAGCCACCCGCCTCTTCGGACGGCTTGACTACGACCTGTGGGAACGCCTCGGTCACAATCCGATTCGCATGTTAAACGAGATCGGACGCGCCCGCCTCGACCAGGCCGCAAAGGACAAGGATTACCTCGCCCTGTACGACAAAGTCTTTGCAACCTTCGACGCCTACTTCAAAAAAGAATCCTGGTCGCAAACCGCGCACCCCGAACTCAAAAACCCCATCGCTTACTTTTCAATGGAATATGGCTTGCACGAAACCCTGCCCATTTATTCGGGCGGCTTGGGTGTGCTTTCAGGCGACCACCTCAAAGAATCCTCCGACCTCGGCTTGCCCTTCATTGCCGTCGGCTTCATGTATGCGCAGGGCTACTTCTCCCAACGCATCAGCGAAGACGGCTGGCAGGAGGCCATCAACAACCCGCTGACCTTCGAGCATCTGCCCGTTGCGCTTGTCACCAAAGACGACAAACCCGTTACCATTCAAGTCAACCTGCCAGACCGCGCCATCCGCGCCCAAATTTGGGAAGTGCGCGTCGGGCGTGTGCCGCTCTACCTGCTCGACTCCAATGTGGAAGGCAACGAAGACTACGACCGCCTGCTCACCGCCCGCCTCTACTGGTCTGACCTCGAACGCCGCATCATGCAGGAAATGCTGCTGGGCATCGGCGGAGTCCGCGCCTTGCGGGCATTGGGATACGACCCGGCCGTCTGGCACATGAACGAGGGACACGCCTCTTTCCTGACCCTGGAGCGGGCTCGTGAACTCGTGGCAGGGGGCGTCCCCTTTGCAGATGCCGCCAAACAGACGCTTTCGCAAAACGTCTTCACCACCCATACCCCCGTCCCTGCCGGCAACGACGAGTTCCCACTCTGGCTGATGGAGAAATACCTCGCCGCCTACTGGACTGAACTCGGCATCACCCGCGAAGAATTCATGAACGTTGCCAGGCATCACCAGCCGCATGGCGAGACGTATTCCATGCCCATCCTGGCGCTCAAATTATCCAGCGGCAGCAACGCCGTTTCCGAACTGCACGGCCAAGTCTCCCGAGATATGTGGAAGTTCCTGTGGAGCGATCTGGACGTGAAAGATGTGCCGATTGACCACGTCACCAACGGAGTACACACCGCCAACTGGCTGGCCCGCCGCATGAACGTACTGCTCGAAAAACACCTCGGCGCCGACTGGTACGACCACCTCGACGACCACGATTACATGAGCAGGATCGACTCGATCCCCGACGCGGAATTATGGGCAGTGCGCCTGCATCTCAAACGCAAACTGACCTTCTACCTGCGCGAGCGCGTCCGTGACCGCTGGACGCATGGCGGCTTCCATCCGGTGCAGGTGGTGTCTTCGGGTGTGCTCATCAATCCCTACGCGCTGACCATCGGTTTTGCGCGCCGCTTTGCCACCTACAAACGCGCCAACCTCGTCTTCTCGGATGTGGAACGCCTGCTTGAACTTATCAACCGCCCGAATATGCCCGTGCAGATCATTTTCGCGGGCAAGGCGCACCCCGCCGATGAGCCGGGCAAGCAGTTGATCCAGAAGGTCTATCGCACCGTCAAGAAAGCCGAAACAGGCGGACGCCTCGTTTTCCTCGAAGACTACGACATGAACCTTGCCCGCTATCTCGTCCAGGGCGTGGACATCTGGATGAACACTCCGCGCCGTCCCTACGAGGCCAGCGGGACCTCGGGCATGAAAGCTGCCATCAATGGCGTGCTCAACTTCTCCGTGTTGGACGGCTGGTGGCGCGAAGCCTACAACGAACGCAACGGCTGGTCGATTGGCGAGGACAAGCCGTATGAATCCACCGATATCCAGGATGCCGCCGACGCTGAAAATCTGTATCACACCCTCGAACATCAGATCATCCCGATGTATTACGACCGCGACCCGAAGGAAATGTCCCACGAGTGGATCGCCCGCATGAAGAACGCCATGAAGACCGTCATCCCGCAATTCTCCACCCGCCGCATGGTCAAGCAATACGTGGAGAAATTCTACGCGCCGGCCGCGAAAAAGAAATAAATTTGACCGCGGACGATGGACAGCGGACCATGGATTGTTTTCCATCGTCCACGGTCCATCGTCCATCGTCGGAATCAAACCTATGTATCCTGAAATCACCGTCACCGAACTATCGGAAAAACTGAGATCTGAAGAAAAATTCATCCTGCTGGATGTGCGCGAAATGTCAGAGTTGAACCATGCCAGGATCGAAGACAGCAGGCTCGAGGTCGCGCCTATGAGCCGACTGGCAGGTGAAGGTGCGGGCGCGCTGCCAGAGTCAGTCAAGTCTCAGGTATTGCCCGTGTACATCATGTGTCATCACGGCAGCCGCAGTGTGCAGGTGACCGTGTGGCTGGCACAGCAGGGCTATAAAAATATCTTCAACGTACGCGGCGGCATCGACGAATATGCGCGCTCGGTTGATTCTTCCGTTGGGTTTTATTAATTTGCAGTAGGCGCACAGCGCCGCTGTGCCCCTACAATGGTTTTAAACCAGAATGTCCACCGCAAGGGTGGACATTCGTGGGGCGCTGTGGCTTCCTTTTTACTGCTTGAGGAGGGATGCCACAGCGCTGGGTTTATTGCTACTATCCATGAGAGACATCACCTCCTCCTTTCTATAGGATGGCGAATTCAATTTGTTTGCCCCCCGAACGATGGCGAAAGTATGTCACAGAATAAATCGGATGTCAATAGGGTGATTTTAATTCTCACAAAACTGCAATTATCACCCCAGCAGGGAAAGCGGAAACCCTGCCCTTTTTTCAAAAATCTGACACCTTTTGAGAGACTCCGCAAGCCTCGCGGGGCTATCCTTCTGAACATCTCTTTTCCCTTTGTGGTAAAAGCATCAAGGAGCAACTCATGAAAAACACCCCCAACAAACTCTGGATCATCGTCCTCGCCCTCGGCTGGCTCTTCGATTTCCTCTTTTGGGAGCAAGCCCCTGGAATCAATTTTGCCATCTTCTGGACGGCAGGCTTGATCGCGGCATTCTACCTTCTCCTCAGCGACGGGCTGCGCCCACATCGCTCTGCCCTCATCCTGCTTCCGCTCTTCGGCTTCTTCGCCGCTGTAACCTTCCTCCGCGCCGAACCGATGACGACCTTCCTCGCCTACACCTTCACCATGTTCGCGTTGACTGTCCTCGCCATGACCTATCTCGGCGGGCGCTGGATGCAATACTCCCTTTCCGATTACGTGGCCAAATTTGCGGCGCTGCTGGGGAGTATGGTTGCCCGCCCCGTCCTCTTCAGCGTGGATGTCCGCAAGGCGCAGGCGGAGGCTGGCGTAAAACCGCCGCGCTTCAACTTCATGCCCATCGTGCGCGGCATCGTCATCGCCCTGCCAATCGTCGCCATTTTTGCCTCCCTGCTCGCCTCGGCGGATGTGGTCTTCGGTCAGCGGCTGGATGATTTCATCGAACTCTTCAAACTCGAAGACCTGCCCGAATACATCTTCCGTCTGATCTATATTCTCGTCATTGGATACGCGTTGGCGGGCGTGGTCTTGCACGCCTCCACTTCCTCCAAAGATGAGAAACTGGTCGGCGAAGAAAAACCGATCATCCCGCCCTTCCTCGGCTTTACCGAATCGACGATTGTGCTCGGCAGTGTGCTTGTCCTCTTTGCCGCGTTCGTTGTGGTGCAATTCCAATATTTCTTTGGCGGCACAACCAACATCAACGTGGAAGGTTTTACCTACGCCGACTATGCCCGCCGCGGATTTGGCGAACTCGTCACCGTGGCGTTCTTTGCCTTGCTGATGCTTCTTACCTTGAGCGGCATCACCAAACGCGAAACTGAAACCCAGCGCAGAATCTATTCAGGCTTGGGCATTGCGCTCGTCGCTCTCCTGTTGGTGATGCTAGTGTCGGCGTACCAGCGTCTCGGTTTGTATGAAGCGGCGTATGGCTTCTCGCGTCTGCGCACGTACACCCACGTCTTCCTCGTCTGGATCGGTCTGCTGCTCGTCGCCACCATTGTCCTTGAAATTCTGCGCAAGGAGCGCATGTTCGCATTTGCCATGCTGATCGCTTCGTTCGGGTTTGCGATTTCGCTGCCCATCCTGAATGTGGATGCGTTCATCGTCAGGCAGAACATGCAGCGCGAGATCAGTGGACAAACCGCCGAAGACCTAGACTCGCAATACTTTATCGAACTCTCCGACGACGCCATCCCCACGCTGACAGACTCGCTTCGCTTTCCGACCCTGCCTGATCCCGTCCATGAGAAGATCGCCGCCGCCCTGGCATGTATCCGCTACGAGCGCGAACAGGACCAGCGTGAACTGACGTGGAAATCCTTCCACTTTGCCCGCCTCAACGCGGAGAATGCCCTCGCCTCCGTGAAGGACGAGATCGATGTATTCAAGATGGTTGAAAGGGATTGGCCCGTAAAAGCCGTTGCGCCCTCTGGCGCAGAGTATCCTTGTTCGCCGTATTATTATGATTAGTACAACGCAGGTTGTTTTTTTTGCTCTGGTGTACCCGTTTACGAGTCCATAGGCAGGACGCTTATGCTGAGCCTGTCGAAGCATCAGTCCGCGGAAACCCGATGCGCCTCACAAACTTTGAGCGCTCCCCTGGGCAGACCCGTCCCTGTGGTTAAAATTTTAGAGAGTAAAATTGTAACCACTCAGCCCTGCTTGCAAATGCAGACCCTAAGAGAGCGTTTCTTAAGTCAGACCCTAAAGGTTTTCGCTGCAAAACAGAACCATCATTTGCAAAAAAGCGCCCACAAAACGTCGTTTTCGTAACCGTGGGAAACCTTTAGGGTCTTTGCCTACGAGTTAAGAAACAGTCTCTAAAGGTCTTTCCCGTAAAAAGGGAGGCTGAATTTTCAGAGACATCATGCTTGAAGCGCATTTTGATAGGGTCTTGCCTGAGCAGTTACAAATCATGAATGGAGGCTGTTATGACGATAAAACATTCCAATGACGTCGAGGCGAAAAATGTCGCTGCGGGAAAAGACACGACCATTCAGGTGTTGATTTCCTCCCAAGAGGGACCGAACTTCGCCCTGCGCAAGTTTTCGATGCTGCCCGGCGGTGGGATGCCGCGCCATACCAACGAAGTGGAGCATGAGCAATACGTCCTGCGCGGACAGGCGACCATCACCATCGGCGATGAGACGCATCACGTCAAGACAGGCGATGCGGTCTTCATCCCTGCGGGTGCGATCCATTCTTATGAAAATACAGGCGGGGAGCCGTTCGAGTTCCTGTGCATTGTCCCCAACAAGGAAGATGTGATCAGAATTGTGGATGAAGGTTGTTAACCAAAGACCTCGGAAGTCTTAAAGACTTCCGAGGTCTGATGCGTTTGGGAGGTCGTTATGAAGAAACTATTCCTGTTTACATTGATGATTTTGACTGCCTGCGTCCCTGCACAACCGCAGGTGACAGTCACCTTGCCCCCGCCTACCGCGACTGCCATCCCCACGCCGACTTTGCACCCTGAATTTATTCTGTTGCAGGAATTAATCTCAACTTCCAGCGGACGTTTTACGCTCCTGCCCGACGGCATAATAGAGGACAATGGTGCGGCAATTTCTGGCTTGCGCGTCTTTCCTGATGGCGTGATGACGCTCACGGTGGACGGCGAAGTGATTCCTCTCGACCCCAGTAAGGCAGTGTTCGATGATGAGAACGGATTTTCCTACCCTGGCTATGAACTGGATGATAATGGTGAGTGGGTGGAGGCGATCAGTCAAGCCGTTCTCAACGCCCAGGCAGAGTTTAAGGATTATGGATTCCCTATAGATGGGCTAGAGTTTATTGGTGATGATAATGGTGTGCGAGTAGTTGATCCAGAAACTGAAGTAGAAATCTATAATAATGGTGAATGGGATGTGTTTTCATTCCGTGAAAAGGGTGTGGAAGCTGACTTGTTTGCACCAACAAAATACACTCCACTACCAGCTAGTCAGACAAATGGAGTGTGGAATCGACTACCCGGAACACCAACTGACCAGACAAGAACTCAATATTTTTCTGAAGTATTACTTAAGCAGTTTACTGAATATTCTTTGAGTGAGTATGGGATAAATCCATATTTAGATGAAAATGGGCAAAAGCGAGGGGGGGTAGCTTTTCTTCTAAATCCCGATACTAATGCATGGGGTATGCAATTAAATGTTAATTTTGGGGATGGACTAGAGAAAGCGTTGGTATTTCAGTTGAAAAACGGGGAAGTTAAATTTATCAAACTATTGTCAGTCTTCAGAGATCAAATAGTTTACTATTGGAGAGAACAGTCGAACAAGTAGTAATAGGTGATTGGTGTGACTGTTGCGTATCTGTGTTTTTGTTGATTTAATGGTGATATGAAGTTGTGGCAGGGGTGTTGGCGGGCAAGTGGCTGCTGTTCACCACCCCTACAACGGCATCTTCATCGGAATGCCCGCCTTGCGCGGAAATTTCGGTGGCGTAGCAGCGACCTTGTCCACGAGGACGAGGAAACGGTCATCGGCGACGCCGGGCAGGTGGACGGGGATCAATTGCTTCAATTTTCCACCCAATAATTTCATCGCCTTTTCAGCGGACTGCGCTTCGACGGGTCCGCTTTCGCCTTTTTGGGCGAGCATTGTCCCACCGACTTTGACGAGCGGCAGCAGGTATTCGCTCAAGATGTTGAGATTGGCGACGGCACGCGCTACTGCCCAATCGTAGGATTCACGATGCGCGAGGTATGTCAATTATAGATGAGTTTGGTTTTGTCGAACCACGCGTCCACGCCGTCTTTGGTTAGGCGGGTGTACAGCGCGCGGACGGCGGCACGGTCCGCGTGGGCGTTCTCTTCCTGGATTGCGTTGAGTTCAATGTCTTCAAACATGCTGGCGTTAGTTTACTCGTTTATCTTTGTTTCGGGAGTATCCAATTATTTCCGGCTCATCCCCCAGTTTATTGAGATGATACTGTTTCGCCGCACAAACGGCTCAACTGCTCTTCTAAACGCTGACGACACTCGGCTTCTGCGTTATGCAGATAGACATCCAGATAATCCTGCATCAAGACTGCTCCAATCTGCAACAACAGTCCAATCTGTATGTTCGGTACCCCTTGCTGATGTAAATGGACGACTTGCACAAAGGTTCTGATATACCGTTGAATGGAACTGATACAGTGATGCGTGTTTTGAGACAGTTGATCGTACGTCTCGCCGCGCAGCCAACGCCGAATGATCTGGGCTTTGTGGCTTTGCCCGGGCCCAATGCCAAGCAAATAGCCGCGACTGGGCAAATACAGACCCTGCTCATGCAACTCAGCAAAGTCGCGCTTAATCGTTCGCACGGATGTTTGCAAGACACGCGCCAGGTCTTCCTGAGTTGCCAGCGCCGTTTGTTCCAACGCTTCATCGAGCAAACGCTGGATGCGTACTTTTCTCAAGCCTGTCATACCGCTTTTACGAAGCGTCGCCAGGTCTTCCAAACCAGCATCCACCGTCCAGGTCACTTCCACTTTTTTCGTGTCTTGCAAGGCTTGACCGGAGGCCGCTTTTCGCCTGACCAACCACACGCGCATTTGACCTGGTTTCAAACCGACCGGACTGCCTTGAAAACAATCTTGCGCTTCGGCTAAAATTGATTCTGCAATCTTTGGCGCATAATGAAACTCGCGTTGTAAGGTCTGCAAGAATCTTTGCTCCGACGTTTTTGCTTCGTGGCGTTGTATTTCTTGTTCGTTTCTCATCTTGTCACCTCTTTGGGATTATAGCGGCTGGCTGCCTCTCAAAGGGGACATATGTCACCATATATGTAATCCGTGGCAGAATCTTTGCGTTGCTACAGACTCCACGGTTTACTGCGGTGATACCTTTCATTGATAAGGTACTAAAAAATCTGGTTTTTATGCATCTTCTCAATAACCTGGGGACGGCAGTACACCGTCCCGAAGGTTTCCTGAAAAACATGGTTGAACTGTTCAACCTTCGGGACGTTCCCACTTCTTTTTGAGATGATGTTTTTTATGGGGCAAACACCAGGTCCAAAAAGTCGAGAATCACGGTTTCGATTAGCGGCTGCAAGTTATTTTCGACGCGGAACAGGAACATGGCATGTCCGCCACTGGGATAGATTTGCTTCTGATAATGCTCTCCGCTGGCAGAGTTGCAGGCTTCGACGGCGGGCTCGTCATCTTCAGCAGCCACGCACCAGGCGGGTTTTCCGGCTTCATCCATTGTTTTGACAGCAGGCGGGTAGGCTGTTCCCAACCAGCCGCCGGGGCCAAGCGAGAGCGCGCCCAGGCAGGTTTCGCAGGCGTCTACTACTGCGTCTGCGCCAATGCTGGCTCCAATGCCGATCACCCTTGCAGGGTCTACACCTTCCAGGCTGGCGGCGAACTGGTAGGCGGCGCGGGCATCGAGAATGTGTTCTTTACTGCCGCCGCGTCCGCTGCTTTCGCCGTAGCCGCGAAAATCGAAGGTGAAAACGGCATAAGATTGGTTCTCTGGCAGCGGCGCAAAGGGGTAGGGAGCGTCGAAGTAGGTTTGGCCCGGCGCGGCAGGCACAGGCGCGCCGCGATTTTGCATCCAGGAGACCATGCCAACGTACAGCCAGTCGGTTTGATCGCCACCCGCCCAGTGCATGAGAACAATGATGGGAGCGGGATTGACCGCCGCGGGGTGGTAGTAGCCAACCAGCGCCACGCCATCTTCCGCTTGGAACTCGACGCGCTGCGGGTCGGGCGGGAGGGGCGGCAGGGAGGGGACTGTGGACTTGGCGGTGGGCGGAATCTCTGTCGGGGTGGGAGGGGGCTGGGTGGCAGGAGCAGGCGCGAGGTCGGTGGGAGGCGGCGGGGGCGGGGCGGTGGTCGCGGCGGCGTTGTTTCCACATCCAGCCAGGAACAAGGTCAGGCACAAAATCAGGAACAGGAATTTTTTTTGCATGGCAGGTCTCCTTTTGGGTTTCAGGCTGAAGGGCGTTTAAAGACGCGATAGACAACAAGAATCAAGATCAACAAAAATCCCAACATGACTACGCCCGCCGAACCTGTGACGAGCGAACTGCCATTGGGGACGAGTTCGGGCGCGGTCAGGCCGTCGCCGTAGGAATTGATGAAGCCGTGAAACAGGCTGGCAAGCACGATACTGCCGGCGGTGGCTTTGTAAAACCAGGTGAAGGGGAAGGACAGTGCGACCACCACCAGCGCGAACAGCGGAATGGCGATGAGCGGACTGACGCCGGGGTAGTTCAACCCAACGATGAGCAGGGGCAGGTGCCAGAACGCCCACACCAACCCGACGAGAATCGTCCCACGCGCTTCGCCGAGCGAGAGGGCGCGCGGCAGAAGGTAGCCGCGCCAGCCATATTCCTCTCCGAGCACGAAAATCGAAACGATGACCGCGCCAATCAGCAGTTCGATGCCGAGGTACGCGCCAAAGGGCATGTCTGTCCGCGTCCAGGCGAAGCGCCCCAACCCCGTCAGATGGTTGAAAACTGCCAGGATACCGAAGAACAGGATCGGGGTCAGGAAAGAGGCGAGGTAGAACTTGAAGGGACGCTTCCAGCCCATCGAGCCGCGCAGCCCCTCGCGGCTGACGAACATCCGCATGATCAGAGCGGCGAGGAGCGGACCGAAGTCGCCAATGGCGATCATCATCTGCGCGGACTGGGTTTCGTCGGCGCTCATCTGCGAGAGGTTGGAGAAGGTTTGCGCGCCGGAAAATATCAGCGCGCCCCACCACAACCAACTGAAGACATAGGCGAGGGCGATAAAGAGACCGACCTCGCGCCAGTTGAGGGGAACGACCAGGTTTCGGTTTTGCATGTTCGACTCCTTTTGGGATACGAAAATTTTGGTTTGTAACTTCTTAGGGCAAGACCCGAACTCGGACAAGCCGAAAAAGATTCAACCACGAAGGGTCACGAAGGATCACAAAACCCTTTGTGTTCCTGATATGAAAATAAACACGAAGCAGTACCGCAACATTCATGTTGCCTTTGGGGAGCAAGATAAATCTTACGGTACTGATTTTCATCATCTCGACTTCGCTCGATGCAAGCCTTCGGGGTGAACTCCGTTCATGGATACTTTGGTATCATCTCAATAATTTGGGGTGAACTCCCAGACCCTAAAGGTTTTTCTGTCAGATTGGGTACTTTGCTGGCAAAATACGCTGTTCGACAAGATAATTTGGCCAGCGAGGGAAACCTTTAGGGTCTCCGCCCCTGTT
>JAUXWL010000089.1 GCA_030680155.1 Anaerolineales bacterium | reverse complement strand
CGTTGGTCATTATTTCCTTTGGCGGATCGCAGACTTTAGTCTGCCAACTTTTGCGGACTGAAGTCCGCGCTCCGGTTATTTCCACGTAAATGGCTCACCCACCAAAAAGCCAAACGTATCCTTGAACTGCGCCATGCCTTCGTCACTCAAAACTTTTCCCAAAGGCCAGACATCCAAATCGTCCCAGAAGTTCATCAAACGCCACGGGAAAGGACGGGGATATTCGAAGAAGAAGCGATAGGCGTAGTTCCAGGCGAATTCAATTTGTTTTTCGCTCATTTGATGAGCAGGGATATCGCCCAGCGCTTTTTCGAGGGCCGCGTAGTATTCGTCCCATGTGTTGGGGTCAATCGTGATGCCGCGTCCGCGATAGTGGGTCTGTCCGCAGGAGATGACGGGACGTCCGTTCATGGCGGTTTCAAGCCCGACTGTGGTGGTGTATGCCAAGCCTACATCGGCAATCTCGATCAAATCGTAGGTGTTGACCTTGTCCAATGCGCCGATGACGTGAATATGGCTGGGGATTTCGGGCAGAGCCTCTTTCACCACCGTTCCCATAGACTTGGCTTGCGGCACCAGTTTCTCGCCAGGATGCACGCGGATGACCAGTTGCACATCGGTGCGCTTGGCGAAATATTGAACGGTCTTCGTGATCCATTCGGTCATCGAGGAGGCGAAGATGTCGCGCCCAAGAGTCAGGCTGTCCCCCAAAACATTTGCGGCAAGCATCACTACGGGACGGTCATCAAGGTTGAGCATTTTGCGCGTCTCTGCCGCGCCTTGGGATGAGACGTATTGCCACAATCGCTTCGACTTGCCCCACACACGAGCGCCGCGACGGGCATTTTCCAAATCTGCAACGCGTTCGAACATTTCATCAGTGACGGGGAGTGAGCAGCGCGCTTCGACGAGATAATCCGTCTCCTGCTGCATGATGGATGAGTTCTGCGCCAGCCAGATCTGTTCGCGCTGGTCGTTGAATTCATAGGTGACTGCATCAATGCCGAGATAACGCGCCACGCGGAAGACAATTCCCATTTCCAAAATTAAACCATTTGGAATCAAAACCACATCGGGCTTGTTCGCCTGCATCCATTCGAGCGCGGCTTTGGCGGCGAAGGTGTTGCGCTCGATGCGCAGATCATACAAAGCGCGGTCGGACGGATCGCTCATGTCCACTTCTTCGCGCATCAGGGTGTATTGGGCGTCCCAGAGGGAGACTTCCTTGATGTCGGCTTGAATGGCAGGGGGAAGGTTGAACGTTGAACGTTGAACGTCGAGCATGGAGGCGTGCTTGATTAACGGAGAGAGCGCGGCAAGGGCATCTTTTGTATGCAAAACACGCTGCCGTTGCGTGAACTTATCCTTTTGCTTATGCCATTCGGAGTAGGGGAGAGTCAATAGCGTGACATCGTGTCCCATGCCTGCGAGCGCCAATCCGAGATATGCAGACTGCTCGATCCAATAATGAAGGGTGGCGAAGAACAGAATATTTTTGCCGCGCGGAGCATTTTTTGCGAATGGCTCAACCACCTCGCGCGCCGCTGGCAATGATTTTTGCAAACGATCCAAATTGAAATGATCGCGGCGCGGACGATTCCGCAAAGCGGAGCGCAGCATCCAATCAATTTCGGCGGTGAAGGGCAGGTCGCCAAGGAAGGTACGGATAGAATTTGACATGTTTGGTAAAGAGACTGGAGAGTAGAGACTAGATGGCCAGGCAACTACTCCCTAATCTCTAGTCATCTAATCTCATGATTTCCCAATTCAAACGTGGTCGCACGGGACCCACGCGCGGCTCCGCCCACTGCGTGCCAGGCGCGCCGGAAATATCCACGTTGAATGCCAGCGCGTTCTCGTCCATGAAATAGCGGCGCACGCCGAACGAACTCGCGTTCACGCCGACGGTGTAACGGCTGTCATTGAACATATCGCCAGGAATTTCAGCGCGGCTGACGTAATGCCCCGCAGTACGCGCATCAAATTTTTCGTAAAGCGCGGGGTCATCGGTATCGAACGACGCGAAGACATACTCGCCGCGCATGGTGCTGACATACAAACCGATCCGCAGCCCTGTAATGGGCGCATCAAGTTTGTACTCGAACTCGACGGTGACAGGTTCGGTCGAGCGGACGGTATCGACGACCTTCCCGCTTCTTTCCTTAACCTTCAAACTGATCGGCGTAAATGGCACACTCGCCGCTGGGACATCTACCGCTTCCCACGCGCGCTCGCCCGCCTGTGACTGCCCGAAGGAAAGGTAGTAATCCACCGCCTCTTGCGTAGGTCCGCGCATGATGAGTTGGCCTTTGTTCAAGACAATCGCTTCCTGCGTGAGACGCAAAATGGCAGACATGTTATGGCTGACAAAAAGAACAGTGCGTCCCTGCTGCGCCACGTCACCCATCTTGCCGATGCACTTCTTTTGGAATTCGGCGTCGCCTACTGCAAGCACTTCATCCACCACGAGGATTTCGGGTTCAAGGTGTGCCGCTACGGCGAAAGCGAGGCGCAGATACATGCCCGAAGAATAGCGTTTGACGGGCGTATCGATGTATTGTGTCACTTCGGAGAAATCCACGATCTCATCGAATTTAGAGTCGATCTCAGAGCGACGCATCCCAAGGATCGCGCCGTTCATGTAGATGTTCTCGCGTCCTGTCAGTTCGGGGTGGAAGCCTGTGCCCACTTCGAGCAGGGAGCCGACACGTCCGCGCACAGAGACTGTGCCCGTGGTCGGTTCGGTGACGCGGGAGAGAATTTTGAGCAGGGTACTTTTGCCCGCGCCGTTGCGTCCCACAATGCCGAGGACTTTGCCTTCTTCGAGGTCAAAGGAGACATCCTTCAACGCCCAGACATAGTTCTGGTTCATGCGTCGGTCTGATTTGCCGATCATTGCCTTCGCCAGACGAATGGGCGCAGAGACCGTGTCCACGATCACATCACGGAGCATGTTGTAGCGGAACTTCGTCTCCGCCGCGCCAATCTTGTATTGTTTGCCAATGTTTTTTACGCTGATTGCAGTTGTCATAATTAATTTCTGTCGAAGGTCGAAGGTCAAAAGTCAATGGACGTTCGACTTTTGACTTTTGACTTATATTGTGTCCGCGAAAGTCTTTTCCATGCTTCTGAAATAGAAGAGACCTGAAATAAAGATCAAAATTGAAATTCCAACCGAAACCCAAAGCGTGATGTCAGGTCCGTTGCCTGTGCCGAGCAGAGCCCAGCGGAAGCCGTTGACCACGCCCGCCATCGGGTTGAGGGAATAGGCGATCTGCCATTTTTCGGAAATGACAGAGGCAGAGTATGCCACGGGTGTGGCAAACAGCCAAAACTGAGTCAGAAACGGGAGGGCTTGGTTTACATCCCGATATTGGACGTTGACCGCCGAAAGCCAGAGCGCCACGCCAAGCGCGGTCACAATGGCAAGCAAGAGGAAGAGCGGAAGCGTCCAGACCAAATGCCAGGCAGGCGTGACTTGATAGTAAAACATCAAGCCGACGAGGATAACGAATGCGATGACGAAATCCACCATGCCGGCGAAGACCGAGGACATCGGCAGAATGAGGCGCGGGAAATAAATCTTCGTCACCATGTTGTTATGCGCCACGAGCGAGCGGCTGCCCTGATTGAGCGCAGTGACGAACAAGCCCCATGGCAGCAAAGCCGTGAACGCAAAGACGGGATACGGGATGCCTTCAGTGGGGAGTTTTGCAATGCGGTCAAAAAGGAAGGTGAAGACCAACATGGTCATCACGGGTTGAATGACCGCCCATGCCATGCCCAAAAGAGTTTGCTTATATTTCACTTTTATATCGCGCCAGACCATGAAGAAGATCAGTTCACGGTACACCCAAAGGTCGCGCAGGTTGAGTGCGGCAAGTCCTTTGGACGGTTTGATGTAAACGGTATGGGGTTCGTGTTTAAGATCAGTCATTAGAGATTAGAGGTTAGAGAATAGATGATTAGAGAATAGAGATTAGAGAATAGAAGTAGGATGCTCAACAACTGCTCATCTTCTATCTATTCTCTATTAACTTTCTGTTCGCCTTGAACCACTCGATGGTGCGGCGCATCCCTTCCTCGAACGAGACTTGGGAGCTCCACCCGAACAGTTCCTTCGCGCGGGAGACGTCCAGTCCGCGGCGGGGCTGACCATTGGGCTTGTCTGTCTGCCAGACGATCTCGCCGTTGAAATCCGTCAACTTGACGACCATCTCTGTGAGGTCTTTGATGGAAATCTCATAGCCTGAGCCAAGGTTGACAGGCAGGTCGCCGTTGTATTTTTCAGCGGCGGCGAGGATGCCGTCCGCGGCATCTTCAACGTAAAGGAATTCGCGGGTGGGAGAGCCATCGCCCCAGGCGGGCATTTCCTTATCGCCGCGTTCGCCTGCTTCAATCGCCTTGCGGATGAGGGCAGGGATGACATGTGATGTCTCCAAATTGAAATTATCACGCGGACCGTACAGATTCACGGGCAAAAGATAAATGGCGTTGAAGCCATATTGCTGACGATAAGTCTGCGCCTGCACGAGCATCATCTTCTTGGCAAGCCCGTAGGGAGCATTGGTCTCTTCGGGGTAGCCATTCCAGATATCATCTTCCTTGAATGGCACAGGCGTGAACTTGGGGTAGGCGCATACGGTCCCCGTGGCAACGAATTTGCCGACGCCGTGCTTGTACGCCTGGTGCATGAGTTCCACGCCCATAATCATATTGTCATAAAAGAATTCGGCGGGATGTTCGCGATTCGCACCGATACCACCGACATTGGCGGCAAGGTGAATGATGACCACATTTTTCGGGTCCACATCTTTGAGTGCATCAACGTACAGACGTTCGATGGCTTCACGCTGGGTCAGGTCATAATCCTTTTTGCGCGGAATGAAGATATCCATTGCGCCGCGTTCTTTCAACTTCTCCACCACGAACGAGCCGAGGAAGCCTCCGCCGCCGGTGACGATCACTCTTTTGTTTTGCCAAAAATTTTCTGCCATGGGGTCTCCTGTTTTACGGATTACGGATCACGCAGTACGTGATCCGTAATCCGTGATGCGTAAAAATCTACTGAACTATAAATTGCGCGTTTCGATACCGGTCATCTGTCGGATTACGAATTAATCCAGATTTCAATGCAAATAAAACTTCGCGCACACCATCGTCCACATCCAGAGTTGTATTGAAACCGAGCGCCCGTTGAATCTTCTCAAACGAGACCGTAATGTCGCGCATGTCTCCGCCGAAGGTCAGGTCTTTGTATTCCACTGTGGTTTCAGGCATACGTTTGAGCACCAGCCCTACAATATCATCCTTTGAGTAATTCCCGTTCTCGGTTCCCAAATTGAAAACCTGCCCGCGAATTTTTTCCTTTTCCGCTTCCAAGCCCATGATGATGCCGCGCACCACATCGCGGATGTGGACGAACGAGCGCGAATATCCGCGCTGGTAGATGATGAGCGAACGCCTGGTGAAGGCTTCAAGCACAAATTGATTGACGATCAGGTCAAAGCGGGTGCGGGGGGAAACTCCATACAAGGTTGCAAAACGAAACAATAACGGAGCACAAGCCGCATCTTTTTGCGCAAGTAAAAACTCTTCGCTGGCGATCTTTGTTTCAGCATATAACGATTGCGGATTTAAGGGAGTCTCTTCGGTGACGGGTTGACCGTCTTCGGATAAGCCGTAGTTGCTGTAGGTGGATGCGAACACGAATCTTTCCACGCCCAAATCTGCCGCCTGCGCGAAGACCATTTTCGTCGCTTCGGTATTGTATTTCCAGGCCACCTGCTTCCCCACCGCCTGGCAGGCCGGGAAACCAACAATCGCCGCAAGGTGGACAACTGCATCCGGCTTCTGCCAGTCGCGCTTGATCGCGTCCCGCACGGCGCGGGGTTCGGTTACATCGGCTTTGATGAAGTGGAAGTTGGGATGATTCAGGAACGGCACAATGCTCTCGCCGCCGAACAGCAAACTGTCCAGGATGGTGACCCTGTAATTTTGCCGAAGCAGTTCCGAGGTTAAGATCGAACCGATGTATCCTGCCCCACCTGTGATGAGTATATGGCGGTCTGTCATTCCAAGCCTTCCAGTCTGATCTTGTATCCATCCAAAATGAGTGCGGGCGCAGATTTATCGTTCACCACTGCAACGCCCTGCTCGATGCAGGTCAGTTTGCAAATATCCGCCACATCCCCCGAACCGACAATCCGCACACGGTCGAAGCCGGCATTCTGGACCTTTGTGAGATGGTCCTTCACGCGCTGGCGCGTGCGGCGGTAGACGGAGAAGGAACGTTCGATATAATCCACCGCGAGGCGGGCGCGCAGGGCCAGCCCCTCAGGGGTGATGATATAGCGCAGTTTCTTGCGTTCGGCGCGTGAGACCTTGACCGCGCCTTTTGCGATCAGTCGTTTTAAATGCCAATTGACCGTGCCAACTGCCACGCCCAACTGTGTGGCAAGCGTGGACTGGTTGACATCGGGGTCATTCTCGATCTGTTCGAGAAGGGTGAGTTCGCGGAGTTCTTCGTTTGTGGATTCCATGGTCAAAATTCAATCCAAAATTCAGTGACTGAATTATAACTAGGAATATCGGAATGTCAATCAGCGATTTCCCGCAAAACAGCCCCGTATCGGGAAATCAGGGAAGACTTGATTTCAATTGATAAATATCCGCCCCATTCACGTTGTCAATTTTTATGTAATTATCTTCGATAAAATTCAAGGTCTCAACCAGATTGGCGGCAAGCACAACAGACTTCCACCTGATCGGCCGCTCCCTGCGGACAGCTCTATCCAAATCGGGGATGCGCTCACGGTCGTCGAGCTCTATGTAATTGACGATTAACTTCGGCGGGTCAGACATAAGCTGGGATTGGAATTGCCCAGCCCAGGCATCCGTCAACGGAGAACGCACATGCACAAGCGGGTAGGGCAAAAAGGACACGGGCGCCTCCCTGCCGGAAACGAAATTGATCACGGGTCGAAAGCCCCAGACCAGCACCCTGTCCCGCTCCTCCGTATTCTCACGGATATACATTGCGACCGGGTCCACGTATTCGACCTGTCCCGTTTTTAGATTTTGAAGGACGGTTCCATAGTCCTGCCAGGTTTCAAGCCTAACGAAGATGGTGAGCAGGATCAAAGCGAGCAGGAGCGATGTGGTATGTTTTTCCAATCGTGCCGCGAATCCGCCCAGGAGATAAAAGACCGCAAACGCACCCAGCACGCCCAAATAGGTAGACCACCCGATGAAGTAATGCAGGTAATTCCTGCCCGAAAGCATACTTAGAAGCAGTTCAATCGGCAGTCCCAGCAACAGGACCAAAAGCAGCGGTGGAAATTTAACGTTGCGGAAAATCCCTTTTGCCACTACAAACAGGGACAACAAATATCCGCTCAAGGCAATGATGGAATAAACAATGCCAATGGAACTGAATGCCCCCAGCGCCCCACGTACGATCTGGCGGATGCCCGTATCGGAGCTATATTGAAAATTGAACACAAGCGCCACGTTGATCATTTCCTGCAACGCGCCTTTTGACGCAAAATACAGCAAGGCTGGAACGATCACCACCACAGCCCCCAAAATGACCATTGCAGCCCGCCTGACCAGAAGTTTCCAATCCTTTGATAAAAGCGTCAGCAGGAAGAATCCGCCCGCCGCAGCGATCTGCATACTTATGTTATTGGGGCGCAAAAGAATATTAAAACCCAATGACAGCCCGATCAGCAGATCGAAGGTTTTATTTTGGGGATCATCCATCCCCTTCACAAAAGCCCACAATGCCAAACAGCTAAACAGGATGGAATATTCCTCGGAATAATTCCCGCCTTGTAAAACATTGCCCGCCGTCGTTATCATCACGAGAACGCCGACCAGGGCGGGAATTTTACCCATCACGGATGTCACCAGGGAATAACAAAGCCACGCCGCGCCAAAAAGGAAAAGGAATTCCATCAGCCAGATGCCCCACCGAGAGCCGTCCCCCAGAGCAAGCCCCAGCGCATTAATATAAAAAACAAGCGGGCCCTTATTCTCCCAGACATCCAAATAAGGAATCTTGCCTTTCAAGATCAGGGAACCCACATACATAAAAATCCCCGCATCCCGCCCCGGGTAGGAAAACAATGGATTTAACAATATTCCAGAAACCAGAAGAGCGCCCCACAAACCTTTTAGCAAGATTTGCGGGTACGAGGAGGTTTCAGATGAAAAAAGTTTCTTAACCATGGGCAGCCTCAAGATCTGGAATAAAACATACTTTTACAGTTTAGGTGGCAACTTGGTTAATTATAACCTTCGCCATCCATTCGCCCACAAATAAGGAAGCATCAGGAACGGACTCGAAAGTCTCCCGACTTTCGAGCAAAATCTGGAGATTTCGCAATCCATGCTGGCAACCTTTGCGTGCATACGAAGCGTCTCAAAGCCCATGATGCGAGCAGTTTTTCTTAATATTTCAGGTAAAATCACCCCGCTATGAAAACAAACATACCCTTTGATGAAGCAGGCGAGACCTATCGGCAGAATCGCATCACCCAATGGGATGCCGTCGCAAAAAAGCGCGACCATTGGCAAGGCATGGGGCGCTGGTATCATCGCCGCCTGGCAGAAATCTACAAATTCCTCGTCAACCCCAACCAGCGCATATTGGAGATCGGCTGCGGCATGGGCGGCCTCATCGCAAACCTGAAACCGTCCCACGGCGTTGGCGTGGATTTCTCCGCCGAGATGATCGCGCGCGCCAAACAACGCCACCCCGAGATCGAGTATCACCAACTCGACGCGCACGACCTCTCCAACCTCGAAGGCCCATTCGATGTCATCATCCTCTCCGACACCGTCAACGACCTGTGGGATGTCCAACGTGCGCTCGAACAGGTCAAAAAATTCTGCACACCCCACACCCGCCTTATCCTGAATTTTTACAGTCACCTCTGGCAGTTGCCGCTCACCATCGCGCAAAGCCTTAACCTTTCCGCGCCCATGCTGAGTCAAAACTGGCTCACCCCGGAAGACGTGGATAACCTCCTGCGCCTCGCAGGTTTTGAAAGCATCCGCACCACGCGTGAAATCCTCTGGCCCCTGCCCCTTGGCGCGCTTGCCAACCGCTATCTCGTCAAGCTCTGGCCCTTCAACAACCTTGCGCTTTCAAACTTCGTCATTGCCCGCCCGGCCCCGCAACCCGTAAAAAACCCCAGTGTTTCGGTCATCGTCGCCGCGCGCAACGAGGAAGGCAATATCAAAAATATCTTCGAGCGCGTACCGCAAATGGGATCGAAGACCGAGCTCATCTTCGTGGAGGGACATTCCCGCGACAAGACCTTCGAAACCATCGAGCAGGAAATTCCGCTTCACCCGCGGACCTCGAGCCTGCTCTTCCGCCAGCCCGGCATTGGCAAAGCCGACGCAGTGCGACTCGGCTTCGAGAAAGCCTCTGGCGATATTCTGATGATCCTCGACGCCGATCTCACCGTCCCGCCCGAAGACCTGCCGCGGTTCTACGAAGCAATCGCCGCCGGCAAGGGTGAATTCATCAACGGCGTGCGCCTCGTCTACCCGATGGAAAAAGAGGCGATGCGAACGCTCAACTTCATCGGCAACAAATTGTTCAGCATGGCCTTCTCATGGATGCTCGGACAGCCCATCAAAGACACCCTCTGCGGCACAAAAGTCCTCTGGCGTGAAGACTACGAAAAGATCGCCGCCAACCGCTCCTACTTTGGCGACTTCGACCCTTTCGGCGATTTCGATTTAATCTTCGGCGCAGCCAAACTCAACCGCAAGATCGTAGACCTCCCCATCCGTTACCGCGAACGCACCTACGGAACCACCAATATCTCGCGTTGGAAACACGGTATTCTGTTGTTCAGAATGGTCGCCTTTGCAGCCAGGCGGATCAAATTCGTTTAGAGGAAATATATGCTCCCGAAATTAAAATTATTACCCGCCGAAAAATACAAAGGCGTCAACCAGTATGACCCGATCAAATATTATTATTGGCCAGTCTTCGGAAAGATGTACCGTCGGCGCGTCGAATTGGCGCTGGGCGAATGCACAGGCGGCGACCGCGTTCTGGAAGTTGGTTTTGGGACGGGGCTTGCCTTCCCCAACCTGCACGACAAATACAGGGAAATCCACGGAATCGACCTGACCGCCGACCACCATGCGGTCAAATCCGTGTTTGAGCCGATGGGCATTCCACTTTTTCTCGAAAAGGGTGATGTCATGAACATGCCCTACGGGGATAACTACTTCGAGACCGTCTTAATGGTCAGCATCCTCGAACACCTAAAGCCGCTGGAACTGAAACAGGCTTTCGCGGAGGTGAAGCGCGTCCTCAAGCCGGGCGGGCAGATGATATACGGGACACCCGTCGAGAAACCGTTCATGGTATTCATGTTCCGTATGCTCGGGCACGATATCCGCGACGAGCATTTTTCCACTGAGAAGGAAATTGCGGCCGCGGCTTACAAGGCATTTTCCAAAGGTCATGTGATTGAAATGAAAAGCACACCGCCCATTGCAGGGACGGTGTACACGGTGGGGAATTTTATCAAGTAAAAAAACGCATCCTCCATGATGTTTCAAGAAACATCATGGAGGATGTGGCAAGCGAGTGCAACGTTCGTTTTCCAGATTTCTACCGCTGCATACCTTCCAAAGCCGCATACATAGATTCGGGGAAATCCGCGACACGGTATACACGAAAATATTCCAACCCCTTGATAAAAATAATCTTCTCTGGCTCCGTGTATTCCTCCAACACAGCAAACATTTTTCCCGTTTCAGGGTGATTTGTACGCACAGCGGAATACATTACCAAATAATCAGAAGATCGCAGCTCAGCGGAAATTTCCAAAAAGGAATCGTCGAGTAAATGCACCCTCTTGAACACCAGCGTCTCACCCTCGAAGAAATAAGAGAACGTACCCATTCCATTGTAGACATACGCGCGGAGTCCATGCGCATTGGTTTTTTGCATCAGATAATCCGCAGCCTGATCATACCCCTCACCATATCCTGATGTGCCAACCCCGTTTATGATGGGATTATGATACGTAAAATAATAGGGGGCATGGGGAATCCCCGAACCAATTTGGATTAAAGTCAGGACACCGATCATCAACGCTGGGGCATATACATGCTTCCAACCGCCCAATCGTTCACGCACTCGCAGGAGAGCATACCCCCAACCGATCCCTGCCACAACATCAAAACAGACATAACTACTTAGAATGTAATGCAGAGAGTTGCGTCCCCGGGCAACGCTAAACAACAAAATGAACAAACCGCCCAGAAGCATCAGATACACCAGCGTGGATTTTACGGGGGCGGGCAGGCGCTCCTTATCTTTGGATGCGATCATAAAGACAGCCAGCGCAAACCCAGTCCATGTGACGGGCGTGGATAAAGCCGCCCAACCTCTTACATATCCGGCCAACTCGCGCAATGTTAAAACAAGACTCGGACCGGAAGATTGAACCTCCTCCACCACCACTTCCAGGCGCGCGCCTTGAAATGCGTAGCTGAACGCATTCCCATACACGCCAGCGAGCATTTTATCCGGCGCGACCCACATCCCCGGCCAAAGGATGACATAGACCAGCGCTGCTGAAATAAGCCAAAGGGCAAACACTTTGCCTGCTTCCAAAGTCTTTCGTCCAATCGATTTCTCATCCCTCTTAAATAACGTCACAAAAAGCATGAGACCGACCAGCCCTGCAACGACGATCGAGGAGGACTTTGTCAGTTGAGCCAGCCCAAATGCTGCGCCTGACACGAGCAGGTATGTCCACTTGCGCCCCTTGTTGAGATATACCTGCATCCCCAAAAACGAGACCAGCACAAATACAGAGAGCATCCCCTCGTGATTGAGCAGGCGCGCATGCCCCAGAAAATAGGGGGCGGTCATGAACAGGGCAATGGCTAGAAAGGCTGAAGTTTGACCCACCAGGAATTGCAGAAAAAAGAATGCCGTCAGCGCCATCCCAAGAATAATCAGGGATTGAAACAGACGGCTATTACGCACCAGGGTTAACGCTTCCTTCCCATTCTCGCGCAGGAACTCCTCAAAATGAGGCTTGCGGACATCAAAATACCCTTGTCCGTACGCACGGTATTGCGGGAAATAGGAAAGCATCCCTGCTGTGACCACCCAGGTCGTGGTAACGGCTGGATGGTAATCATAGATGGTATTGGAAAAATCCCGATGCGTAAGTGCATAGTAATAATTTGAACCGGAGATCACCCACCATGGTTCATCAATGGTGACCACCCTGTCATTGGCGATTATATGGGAAGGGGCAATCAAAGCAAGCAGCAGGAACAATAGGATGATGCTTCGAGGTCTGGTATATATTTCGTATTTCATAAGTCCGCAAGCGCTTCGTACATTTCCGGAGTGAAGGAGTTAATATCGTAGATGCGCACATACTCATAGCCGTTCATCCAGATCACATGAAGGGGCTCGACTGTGGCAAGTATGGAGAGATACGCTTTGTATTTTTCCAACGATCCCTGATTGGCATAATATACGATCACGTAGTCAGTGGACCTGAGATTCCTTAGCAAATCATTCGCATGATTACCGTCCACGTAATAGGGGCGGAAGGATATGCTTTGCCCGGGGTAAAAATATGAAAAACAGCCGCGCACATAATATGAAAATGCGGTGGACGAATCCGCATCTGGTAATTCTGCAAGATAGCGCGCAGCGATCTCAAGCCCTTCGCCGTATGGGAATTGGGGGAATTCCTGGTACCAGCCCATTTTATAGAGTATGGGGTTTCGGTAGGTGTAATAGTAGGGGAAAAAGGAGAACGCGCTCCAGATCTGAACTCCCAGCACTGCTGCCAGAACCGCAGATTGAAGATTCACCCGTGGAGAGGCAAAGCGTTCCGAAGTCCATTGAATAGCGTGCGCCCACCCCAACCCTGCCAATATATTCAAGGAGAGATAACTGGAAAGAATGTAATGTGGGGAATTACGTCCCTGGGCGATGCCAAACATGACGATGAAGGCCATGGCAGTGACAAGCATCAGCGTGAACAACTGTAGATAGGGGCGGAGCAGGTTTCGGTCACGGGTGAAGCGGAAGGTGAAACTGAACAGAACACCAAGCCAGGTCAATGGCGTCACCCGAAAGAGCAGTACCTGGGCCATACTCCACATCCCGCCAAAACTTGCATCCAGGCTGAAGCGCGAGGGGTCTAAATTTTCGGTGACTTTAAGGCGCGCGCCTTGAAAGGCGTAACTGAAAGCGTTGCCGAATACTTCGTAAAGCATCTTGCCGGGGGCCACCCACATGCCGGGCCAGAAAATAAAATAGGTGGCAATCAACACGACAAGCCAAAGCCCAAAGGTTTTGAGACTGATCAACAACGCCCTGCCCCAGCCTTGCTGACGTTGCTGATAAATTTGGATCAGCAGCAAAACCCCGATGGCGGCGAGCATGGCAATGGAAGATGATTTTGTGAGTTGGGCGAACCCAGCCGCTGCGCCTGAGAGAAGAAGGAAGTGGATTTTATGTTCGCGTGTCAGATAAATGGCAAGGGAAAGAACGGAAATCACCACGAAGAGCGAGACCATGGCTTCATGGTCAAGCATGCGGGTGTGCCCCAGAAAGAACGGGTCGAACGATGCAAACGCAACGACAAATACGGCTGTCCATTTTGGGATCAGGTATTGCAACAGAAAATACAAGGTAAGAAAAAGTATCAGCAGGACAAATACCTGAATGATGCGGGAGTAGGTCAGCAGGGTCAACGGGTCGTAGCCGTGATCGAGCATGAATGGGTCGAGCCGACCTTTTTCGTAATCGAGATAGCCCTGTCCGAAACCGCGATATTCAGGGAAGTAGGCCAGCATCCCAAATGAAATGATCCACATGGTAGTTACGGCGGGCTGGTATTCGTAGACCGTATTTTCAAACTCCCTCTGCCCCAACGCATAATAAAAATTCGCCCCCTGACTCAACCACGAAGGTTCATCGAGCGTGACGAATGAGCCGATCTTTGGGAGGCGCGGCGCCAGGAACAAGACAATCAATAATACATAAATCCCAACATCTTTGATTCTTTTCTGATTCATAAGCGAGGATTATACCAAAGGCGCGAAGCGCTCATTTTTTTACCCACAGATGAACAGGAGTAACACAGTTTCTGGATGAAACAGCCTTGAACATGCGCTTAAGTCCTTTTCAGCTGTGTTTGCACTTACACACGGCGCAAGTACGGTGCATGTGGTGAATTGCATTTAGGACTCAGGGCTTGTCCGAAAAATCGGAGTGCAGACTTTAGTCTGCCTTGGCATCGCGGACTGAAGTCCGCGCTCCGGGAATTTTTGCCAAGAGACTGTTTCTTATCTCGTAGGCAAAGACCCTAGCGGAAGTTGTTACTCCACGACTCCTTAGCGAATTCGTTCATAGATCAGAATATCCGGGTTGACCGCCGAAATCGTGGTGTGCGGCAAATAGGGCGGCAGGCGGTAGATGTATTGCTCTGCCAGGCGGAAGTTTTCATTTTCACCCGCCAGAAGCTGTTTGAAGAAATCGCATTCCACCGGGTTGGTGGCGCACACTGAATCTGTGTAAAAGCGCGAGTAGGTGTAACTATCGATGACAAAATAATCCGTATCGCGTTCCAATAATCCCTGCTCACCCTGATTGTATTCGTATCGTCCGCCTGTCGGCACGACATCATTGGGGTATTTCACAAAATAGATCGGATAGTTATGCGCCCTGAAAAAGCGGCGTTTTTCCACGGCAGGAGGATACAACGTGAACTCGATGCTCCTCCCGTACCCGCGGATCGTTGCGATGTGTTCGCTGGCGGGAATGCGCGAATCATTCAGGAACAACAACGAAATGCTGACCAGCCGAAGCGTGGAGTAGGCAATTCCGAGCACCAGAATCGCAACGACCGCAGGCTGTACGAAACTCCAGCCTCTGTCTTTTGCGAACGCCAGCGCTTCTTCAACGAAGAATGCCCCAAGGATCGCCAAAAACGGGACAAAGGGAATGAAGTACCGTTCGATATAGTTGATGGATATCATGAATGGCAGGTCGAAGATGAGCACTGTCAAAAGCAGAATGCCGACGCCCTGCGCCCGTTTGTCTTCGAGGGAGGATTTTCCCATCCGCCACATCAGCCAGCGAATTGCAAACCAAAGGAAGGCAAGGATAAAAACATAGTAGGCAAAAATCCCAACTGCATTCTCGAAAATCGGCCATTGACCAAACAACCCAATACGGGCGCCGGAGTTAAACCCATACTGCGGATAATTTTGCAGGGCAGGTATCACACTAGCGAAATAGGACACTGGCGCAAGCAGGGATTTAGGCGTGCCAAGACCGTATCCCAAATAGGAGACCAGTCCGCCTAAAATCAATCTGCCGATCATGGAAAGCCAGCGCGCAGGCGCTTCCGTCCAGTTTGAGATGATGAAGGAAAGAATGGGCAAAAGGATTAGGCTTCCGCCCGTGTACTTGCTCGAAGCCGCAAGCCCAACGGCGAAGAAGGATAAATACAGCCAGCGTACACTCCCTGTGTATTGATATTTGACAACGAAGAACACACACAAGATCGTGAAGAACTGCAAATACAGGTCATTGTGCGAAAAACGTCCGTTTGCGGCCGCCACCCCGCTGACGACATACAACAACCCGGCCAATGCCGAAATCCTTTTGTTCGCCCCGATCATGAGCGCCAGATAGTACACCAACACACCCGCCAGCCCGCCAAGAAATGCGGAAAACACACGCGCCGCCACGATGAACGCCACATCCGAGCGCCCCATTCCGTAGGTGATTAACCCAATCCCATACATCACATACTTTGGCAGGGATGGATAATTGAAGTCCGGCTCGGTCTCATCGAACACCAACTCCCCGCGCAGCGCATTCGCCGCACGCCAGACCAGCTCATCCGGATTCCACAAGGCTGGCGCACCCCACTGAATGCCCGGCAGGGAAGCCGCCATGAAAAACAGGAAAATAAAGGCGGGAAGAACGAGCTCATATTTGGCAATAAAATCCATGAATTTCTTTTTCATTTCCAAGAACTTTCAACAATCACCAGAATCAAAAGCGCCTTCAACAGGAACGGCTTGCCAGTCTGCATGGTTACTTTTTGGGGCGCATTAAAAAGACGGAGACCAGGGTAACCGAGTCAATATTCACATCCCCGCTGATGAACTCAGGTCGAATGGCAGGCTGGGCGGCGCGGAACTTCTCCACATCGCGTTCCAAAACAACAATCTCCACCTTATCAAAATATTTTTTGTAAACATGTTGATAATCGTTCAAGCGAAAACGGTTGAGGTTGCTGGTGGGGTTCAGGAAATTCTTCCATGCGCCTTCCGCATACTTTAACATCTCGAACGGGAGTTTAAAGTAATGATCGCGCAAATCCACAAAATGCAAATGAGCGCCCTGCGGAGCAGTCAACTTTGCCAGCGCGCCTGTAACACCGTTCACGTCATCCACATGTTCATACACCGAGGTACTCAGCACAATATCCACATCCGCTATCTGCCGCTGGATGGACTTTTCACGGATATCGCCATGCAGCAGTGTGACAAATTCGCTGCGCGGCCGCACCTCGCCTTGCTCGAGTTTCAGATACTGCTCATACGCTGACAGCAACTCCAGGTTCCGTTCGTTATCCAGCAGCACGAAATGATCGCATAAGACCACATGCGCCGCGCCGCGCCGTAACAATTCCATGCCCACGGCAAAGCGCCCGCCATATCCAAAAAGAAGCACACGCTTATCCCGGATTGCCTGTCCATGCCCGGCAAGTGTTTGGATATAGCGTTCCACCGCCGCTGCCGGGTCGCTGGACTCCAGCCCGGGTTTTATGATCCACCGTCGCTTAAGCAGGAAGCGCGCCACTCCTTCCGGCATAAAGTGGCGTATCAGCCGCAAAAACAGATATTTTAAGTTCACTGAAATTTCCTCAAGGAAGTTGATTGGAACAATCCACCGGCTCGGCTCGCGGGACCAGCAATTGCACACCGACTTCAGTCAGCGCAATTTTCGGCTCATAGTAACACAGCACCGGAATCGACACCCACTTCACCCAGGCATTGTTCTCCTCGCCGAATTGAAAAGAACTATCCTTGACCGGGGAGCGCAAGGGTTCGGAAATAATAAGAGAAAAACGGTGCGCTGCAAGGTCCGCATGGAATGTTTCAAAGTAGGCTTTTTTATCGCCCAGGGCTTCATTCATTAAGAGCTTTTTTTCATACTCCGGCGCCAGCTTAACATCGGTAATATAACCAAAGGTTAGTAATTGGCGCTGGTCCAAGAAAAGAATCTCGCCCTGCGCCCTGGCGATATCCACCTCTGTTTGAATGATCTGCAAAGCCTCATCAATAACCTGTTGCGCGGGCAGCATCTCAACAGTTTCGCCAAAGGGCATATCTGTGAGGACATTTATCCTGTCAATATCCTCCCCGTATTCAAAGGAGCGGATCGCCTGCAAGGGTCCCATGGAGGAATTTACAATGGAAAACACAATAACGGCCTTTAGCAGATCCGGGATCTTGTTTTCATCCAGAACCCATTCCCTGCCGCCATGTCTCCACGCCGCTGTACCCGTAAACAAGAGACCGATCAGGAACATATCCATATTGTGCAGGTCGCCGCCGCCGCCGATCTTGGCGCTGACGATCAACCCGACCACAAGAAATGCCACCAAGGGCAGAAGGAGCGACAATTTTTGCAGGGCATTCAACTGCCATATCTTTTTCCTTGTGATGTAAAACAAAAGAACAGCCAATGGGACTACAGCATACAGCAAAGCGAGCAGGATCCCAGTTCCATACGTGGAGTTGGGCAGCAGGCGATACCAGAGCAGCGGTTGGGAGGCGGTAGAGTCGATTACATATTGAATAAATGGAGGATAGCGATTTTGAGTCTCTGCCGATTCTTCCGTTTCTGTAACAGCCATGGGGGTTGAAATTACTTCAGGGCTGGCAGCCGGTTGCAGAAGCGTTTGTGAAGCGGATATCAGGTTTGCCAGCAAAACCCCGCCCAAAAAGCCAAAGAAAGCCAAAAGGATGGCGCGTTTCAAAAATGGGGCAGCAGCTTTACGGTCATGAAAAGAGGCGGAAGTAATCTCGAGCATAAAGATCCACATCCCCGGGGCGAACATCCAGGTGAAACGGCTAACCTGGGCAAAATATCCCGCACCAAGCATCAATGGAATTGCGATCCATAACGGCGACCGCCATGCCAGTGCAACCATCACAGCGCTAATCACAAGCGGAGGGTGGATGGGACCTTGTTTCAGGAAAAGAAATGTCCAAAGGATGAGCAGCAGCCACAATACTTTGTTCCCAGCCTCAAAACGGAACAAGACGGTTCCCAGCAGGATATAGGGGATCACCTGTATCATCCCCACCCAAAGCCGCGCCATATCGATCGTGAGATTGGGGATCAGGAAAGGCAGCGCGCCGATAAACTGCCGCCCAAAGTCAAGAAAAACCGGTATGTCCTTGTCTGGTGGATATTGATACCGTTCACGCCCGAACATGACGGAATAATCCCATAGACGGTTCCCCTCCGACCACCCCTGTGAGAACGGATAATCGTTGACCAGCCTAAGAGAAAGGGCAACGGAAAATAAACTGGCAGTCAGCATGAAAGCCGCAAGAAATGAACGCCAGCCGGCAAGACGCTCACCGCTGGACGACAGAACCGTTAATATGCAAACGATAAGAATCCAGACCAGGATACGGAAATATTCCTTTTGAAAGACCACACCCCATGAAGTGAACTGAAAAAAATACAGCGGCGACAGGAAAATGATCAGCCAAAGGACCCAGCGAAGGATGCCCAACTTGTTGCGAAAGCGAACGACCAGCCTTGTAAAACTTGAAACAGCGCGTTCGTTGAATAAGAGAGCCAGAAGCCCAATCCATAACAAGGCGCACACAGCGACAAAACCAAAGAAAAGGATGCCCCAGCTGGGCGAAAATTCGCCAAGCCAGACACCCGTTCCCCAGGCAATTTGATGGAACTCATTGCCGGCCTGCCAGAAGATCCAGGCCAACGCGCCTGCAATTAGAGTTTTTCTCGTTTCAAAAACAGATTTCATTGTCGATGCTTGCTTTCAAGATGGTTTGGATGTAAGGTCAAAAAAAGCCTTCCGAGGGGTCAAACATGTTGTAATGCGAATTCTGCTAACGGGCTATACCCATGCAATTGTAATCCAGCTTGACGGCCAGGTACGGGGAGCCAGGCTAAAAAGATGAGTTAAGAAACTCTCCTGGCGTATTAACGTGAATTCAGCAGACTTTCAAAAAAACGAAGCCTCTTGTCCTCTTTGTTATGCTGGTCGAGGGCTTGAATGAATCTTCTCTCCACACGCTTCCCCTGCATTTTGTAAGCGAATTCGCGGATCGCATCCGCGTGAGTTTTGATATTATCTTCTTTATTAGGTATTCGCAAAAGGAAGTCCCCACCAGAATCCTCCAAATCAGTATCTTTATAGGCAATGATCATCGGCAAGCCAAAAGCAAGACATTCGCGGCTTTTCAAAGGTGATGCCTCTTCCAGTCCAACTCGATGCAAGGCCAGGGAACTGATCGCAACATCAGCAGCAGCCAAAACCTTTTGATATTGATTAACGTCCAGATAGCCATGTAGTTTGATATTTTCGGGCAGCGGTTCCAATTCAGGGAGTCCGTGATACCCAACGACACCGATATTCACATCGGGAATACGGCGGGCGAGATCCACTATTTTATCCACGCCATGCCATGGATAGCCGGGACTGCCAATAAAGACAAGGTGCGGGACGTGATTCTTTGCCGGGGGCAGCAGCGGGAATTTAGACAGGTTCACCCCATTGGCGATGACGCAACTGGGCTTCTGATAGGAAGCAAACGCAGGAGTTTCAGCCAATTCATCAGAGACAGGTATAAGTCCATGAACGGAGCGCAGCAGGATGCCTCTTGTCCACGAATTGTACAAGCTGTATAGCCGTCCAAGCCCTTCATGCTGTGTAAGATCATTGGTATTGATCTCCTCCACAACAGGGGCAATTTTCATCAATTGATGAACAGGATACACATAGATACCATAGCGCAAATAAATTAGATCGGGGGCAAAATCCCGGATCGCGCTCAACATTCGCCGCACCGCAAGAATGCGGTGAAACTCCGTCCCAAGTTTCCCTGATACGGGATAGAAGAAATACTCAGCCTCAATTAAATCGGAAACGGGTTCCTGGTGCGCAGAATGCAAGAATAGGCGCGCTTCATGTCCCATCTCATTCCAAGCTGCCACTTGTGATTGGATCTTTTTTCCAACGCCGCTGTTGCGGGTGCGGGGCCAGTGTAAACTAACATAAGCGAGACGCATGAAAGTATTTCCTAATGAATTAACTCAACGACTGTTTTTTGGATTTAAACAGGCGTATCAAAGAAGCAGCCTGCACATGGATCCAAACCCGATGCAGTTGATCGCCCTCTTTATTACCATTCGCTGTCCGCAAGGTGTTACTGATTTTCTCCGCATCCCAAACAGGAGATTGGCGAAATTCAGCGCTGTGGACAATATCGCTCATGAATTCGCGGGATCGGTTTGAAGTCCAGGCCTGTGCAAGGTTTGGGAAACCCAATTTTTGAGTCCGACGGCGGACAGACTCGGGCAGAATGTCAGAAACTGCATCCCGAAGAATCCGCTTCGTGAAACCCTGACCAATCTTGGAGGAGGAAGGAAGCGAAAAGGCAAAACAGACAAGACGCCAATCCATCAACGGCGCGCGGACTTCCACGCCATGAGCCATGGATAACCGGTCAAAATTTCGCAGGACTGTGGGAAGCTGCGAAATATGGAAGTCGATATAAAGTTGCTTAAAGAGCGCATCTCCCTTAAGCCGGGGTTGGTCAGCCGCCAGTACAGGATTTTTCGCCTCGGCTGGTTTTATCCGAAGCCAGGATTGCTTTTGCAGCTTACCAGGGCGAAGTACCTTTTGCAAACCTTTCAGATAAAAATTTTCGTTTGGAAATGGATCAAGTCCACGCAGTGTGGAAACAAGCTCAAGAGTGCGAGGGATGGAAAATTGCCTTATCGAGTCTTTTAATGCCGATTCGAGATACCACGGATAACCACCCAGCGCCTCATCCCCGCCATGTCCGTCCATGGTGACGACCACGCCATTATCACGCTGCGTTTTATAAATTTGCCAGGGGCCGAAATGAATATCGGAGATCGCTTCGAGCTGAAAGAGGACTTCATCAAAATGATCCAGATAGGAATTTGCATCCGCCGTGCAATACACGGGTTGGACGCCGGTCTTTTTTACAACTTCATCTGCATATTTTCTCTCGTCAATGCTTTCGCCAGGGTACGTCATGATGAAGGCTTTTTGCCAGTCGCTTGCAATTCGATCCGGCGCGGTTCCCCCGCTGCGGCTGACATGATGCATACCGCAAACAACGGAACTTGAATCCAAGCCGCCGCTTAAGGCTGTTCCAATTGGAACGTCACTTCGCATGCGGATGCGGCAGGCATCCAGAAATAATTCACGGAACCGCTCCACCTGTTCCTCATATCGCTGCGGAGCGATTTCGAGATGTTCGAGTGTATTCCACCAACGACGGACAACAGGATGCTCTCCCGCCCGCAGGGTAAGACAATGTCCTCCCAATAAATTATTCAGCCCAACGATCAGGCTGTTTTCATTTCCTTCAATCGCCTTCTCATTGGAGAGCGCCAACGCCACCATGGATGGGTCAAAGTCGGGCTGGAACCAATCCAATGCAAGAAACGCTTTCATTTCCGACGCAAAAGCAAAATGATCTTTGGAGAAGTGATAGAGCAGCGGCTTGACGCCAAACCGATCACGGGAAAGGAACAAGCGTCGTTCATCACGGTCCCAGAGGGCAATTGCCCACATGCCATTGAACTTCAACTGGCAGTCTTCGCCCCAATGATGATAGCCCGCCAGGATCACTTCGGTATCGGAATCTGTCTCAAATGAATAACCGGCTTTTTCCAATTCCGCTTTTAGCTCGAGGAAGTTATATATTTCACCGTTGTAAACGATCCAGTATCTGCCTGCGGCAAACGCCATGGGCTGCCGCCCTTTATCGGATGTATCCAGAATAGCCAGGCGGCGATGTCCCAGTCCAAGGTTGGCGTCCGGGTCAATATAAAACCCATTCCCATCAGGTCCGCGATGTGCAAGCGAATCCGTAAACCGCCGTAGCATCCCCGGGGAAACAGGTTCCCCGTTTAAATTCCAAAGTCCAGCAATACCGCACATAAATCAACCCTCTCCAATGGACCGCAATTGTTCCGCAAATTTACGGAAGTTTTCATCCGCGTTGAATTTCCTGCGCCACACATCGTAACTCCCCTTTCGTTTTGCAGCCGACATGGACGGATTATCAATGAATTGAAAAATAGCATTGGCGATTTCTTCCGGGGATGGATCGGGGCTTGTCAAAATTCCATTTGTTTCTGAAACGATTTCAGGATTTCCGCCTACGGCTGTCGCAATTACTGGGATTCCACAACTAATTGCCTCTTGAATGGATACAGGAGCGCCGCCTTCCGTCTTACTGACATTGATGAATACGTCAACCGGTTTATCCCTGTAAAACTCCATAATCACATTGTTTGGCACATGACCCATCAGGCATGACTCCACATTATGCGGAAGCTCGCGCCGCATGTGTCTTTGAAGCGACGCCCTGCCACTGCCATCTCCAAAATGGGTCCATTCAAGTTTTTGATTAGGGCGATAGCGTGCTGCTGCTGCAATTCCTTTTACCAAAAGGTTCAATCTTTTGACTGACACAATATAAGAGCAGGAAACTATCCTGAAAACACCATCAGTTGATGGCACACAAATAAAATCTGATTTATTGACTCCCAAGTGTGCTGTCTTAAACTTCGATAAGAATGTTGGATAGCGTTCGCAAAAATACTTTCTTCCCGCATCCGAGGCGCTATAAACCGCGTCCAAGCCCTTCAGAGTTTCCATACGATAAGGCCAATAATAAGGATAATAATATTCTTCAAAAATATCGTAGCCGTGCGCCCGTGAAACAACTCTTAAAGATGGCAACTCCCGCTTAGCCATGACAAGTCCGGTAGCAGAATGGTCCATCCAATAACTATATAAAAGACATTGTTGCGGATCAATTTGGAGATTTCTTATGCGATCCGTCATCCATTCTCTGATCAACTCGACTCTACTCGCAAACATAATCAGTTTCAGAAACTTAGCCGGGTAAAGCCAAATATCCGCCCGACTGCGAAGTTCCTCTTTCACCAAAGTCGATGAGAGAGCCGTCTGGATTATTCTTCCAGGATGCTGACCCTTTTTAAGAAATTCCGTATAATCTTCATCAACCTTAACATTGGGAGGCAGCGCTAATCTTTGTCCTTTAGAAGTTCTGGGAAAAAGAGTGATGTCATTAAATTTTTTCGCCAAAAAACCGATTTCCGGGTGAATAAAAGTATACTCAGCAGAAAAGTTATATGGATAGGATGATGTTAAAAGCATCAATTGCAAGGGAAATTACCTCAGCAGTACGGCATGACTGGAGACTTGGGGATACATTAAATTGCGGATTTCCAAAGACAAAAATCGTGAAAAATTCATCTCTCCATCACCCCGCTCACACCTTTTTTAATAGAAAATTAAACAAAAATTTCACCGCGTCCAACAAACCCTTCTCTTTCAATAACCGGGCTATCTTCCACACCCGTATCATCCATATATTGATACCCGACAACAATGCATAAGCCAGAGCGTTCACCCGTAGTTTTTTTCTGACAACGTCAAATTCACTGAAGCTATCATTTTTATATTTCCGGGAAGTTTGACTCTCATGGAGTCTAACTTTGGACAGTTCCCGTTTCACAAAACCGACCTTACACTTCTTCAGATGCATACGTACAACCCAGTCATAATCACCCGTATATCTCAAGGATGGATCAAAAAACAAATCCTTTTTTCGCATCGTTTCAGCTTTCACATACAAGGAACAATGGGCGATATGTGCAAAATATTGATGGAATCCCAATCGGGCTCCCCGAAAAGGAACCAAAAACGGGAAGTCGTTTCCACTATGATCCATGTAGGTTGTGATACCAAAAACTCCATCAAACGACGGATGTCGCAACAGAAAGTCAATAGCCGTCCTCACAGCTCCTGTCGTCAGGATATCGTCTGCGCTGACAAAACAAACATACTCTCCATTGGCAAGCTGCAAGCCGTCATTCATGGTTGAATACTGTCCCTTGTTGGCGCGACTCGTCCAATGCAAATGAGAATACTTGTTTAAAATCGCCACAGTCGCCCCATCGTCTTTCGAACCATCATCGATAATGACATGTTCAACATAAGGGTAGTCCTGGAGAAGCACGCTCTGGATTAGCTCATCCAAATATTGGGCGCCATTGTATACGGGAGTAATAATGGAAACCAACGGAGAATGTGTTATTTCCATAGGTAGCCCAACAGAGCTTTTACAACTACATCACTTACATTTTCCATCAAATATTCACGGGGAGCTTCCCAATTATTCCCCCGCTCCAAGACCAAGCCAACACAGCTGACTATACTATCAACACTGCCGCCGGTTAAGATGTTGCTCCCGCATTCGATGGTCTCAGGGCGCTCTGTCACATCCCGCAAGGTCACATTTGGCACTTTAAAGATGGCACATTCCTCCTGTACCGTGCCACTGTCCGAAAGCACGCAACGGGCGTTCTGCTCCAAAGCCACAAAATCGAAAAAACCAAAGGGTTCCATGAAACGGAGCATGGGATTTTGCAGGTCTATTCCAAAGCTTTCCAATCGGCTTCTTGTACGTGGATGTGTGCTGATAATGACCGGCATTTGGTATTTTTTTTGAACCTGCTCCAGAGCCATGGCAAACTGCCTGAGGCGGGGTTCGAAATCCACGTTCTCGGCACGATGGAGAGTAACAAGAAAATATTTTCCTGATTCGATGCCCAGGTTATTTATGATCCCGGAGGATTTAATCTGTTTTTGATAATTCTGGATGACTTCGTAAATTGGGTTACCCGTAACATAAATCCGTTCACCCGGAATACCCTCACGGAGGAGATTTTGACGACTGCGTTCCGTATAAGGCATCAGAATATCGCTGGAATGATCGATTATCCGACGGTTTACCTCCTCCGGCACACGATCATCATAGCAGCGATTTCCCGCCTCCATGTGATATACCGGAATACCATAACGCTTGGCTATGATCGCAGACAGGGCGCTATTCGTGTCCCCTAAAATCAGCAATTTATCGGGTTTCACTTTAATTAATATTTTTTCCGTTTCGGCCAAAATAATGCCAAGTTGCTCACCAATACCGCCTTTGGTACTCATAAAGTAATCCGGTTTGCGAACTCCCAACTGCTGAAAAAACACATCATTTAGATTGGGATCGTAATTTTGCCCTGTATGCACCAGCGTATGGTTGCAAGATGCATCCAGTTTCTCAATGACCCTGCTCAATCTGATGATCTCCGGGCGTGTGCCCAGGATGGTTAAAATTTTCATAACAAGCTAGCCTCGACATCATTTTTCAAATTCATAACGTTCCTATTGTGCATACCATTCCGCATAGTGCGGCCATTCAGAAGCCAAATCCGCGATCATCGTATCCCAACTTGGCGGGATCCAACCAGTAGCGGTAGTGAAGCGAGTTCCATTTAGACTGCGGTCACAGAAAAAATTCTCATCCGGGTCTATATGAACATCCCCCCACTTCAATGAATCGCGGAGTCGCACCAGGAGTTCATACTTCGAGATCGGCGCACTTGAGACATGATAAAGCCCCTGCAAATCCGGACGAGTCTCAATAATATCGCCAATCAAATTTGACAAAACCGTTGTGGAAAAGCCGCTGTAGATGGCTTTTAGATAGCCTTTAATTCGTCTGCCTCGCTGGCGGGCGAACCAACTTAGCAGACTGGAGAAAGTATTTGTCTGCCATCCGATGATGGATGTCCGCAAGGTCAAACAATTACCATGATGCAGCTCTCCAAGAAGTTTTGTGCGCCCATATAGATCAACAGGATCTGGATTATCGATTTCGGTATAGTTTCCACGCAGCCCTGAAAATACGCAATCCGTCGAAACATGAATCAAGCGACTTTTTCGAGATTCGCACATTGCTGCCAGTTGATGAGGGAAGAGGGCATTGATCTGAATGGATGGTATCGCTGCTTTTGCATCATCGCGCTGTTTGACAATACCCAGGGCATTAATTACAACTGCGGGCTGGGCAATCTCCAAAACATTGTGAACACTTTCCATGTTTTCCGCATCAACGCCCCCCAAGCGCCTATCCTCATTGGGAATATTGAAATTTTCATACAGGTTCGCATTTCCTCGGAAAGTGGCCCAAATGTCAAACCGGTGTGAAAGTACCTGGCACAGTCTGTGTCCCAACATGCCATTACCACCAAGAATCAAAATTCGCATAAGATTACTCCCCCTTTTTATCGTGAAAATACGGCTTTTGTTTTTTAGGAAAAACGGAGCGATATTTTTTTCGAACGGTCTCATAAAAGGGAACCGTTTCCATGAGCATCTTGACTGTGTTTATAGCTTTATAAAATTTACTCAAAAACAGGGCATGAAACCCAGGCTTTACAGCGGGACTGAAATCAGAGATCGTTTTAATTGCATAGAAGGCTCCAGCAGGAACAGAATAAGGGTCTCCAAGATTGGTTTCATAATGGAATCTTTCTGTAACATATGTTTGCCAAGTTTCATCGAAATCTTCCGGCATCCAGCCTGATTTGTGTTCCTGCCAATTCCCCCCATCCATTCCCCAGGCATCCTTTCCGTCCGGATGTTCCTGTTTCACAAAACCAAGAGGGGTAAATATCACTACCTGACAACGGGCAATTTTCTCCACCCACGCCAACAATTCTCTTCCCTGTTCTTTATCCAAATGCTCTATAACATCAAGCAGAAAAACTGTATCAACAGATCTTTCAGGAAAATACCCCGCCATTTCCGACCAGGCGGCGTTTAAGAAAAAATAAGCCCTGTCAATCAGGTTAATTCTTTCTTGTTTCCGAATTTCACGCTGCAAGTATTCAATATAATCCTCAAACGGTTCACAACAAATGTGAACTGCTGGAGTAATGTAATTCTGCGGCTGAATACCACAGCCAATATCCAATACTACCTGAACTGGTTTGATCACTTTTTGGATCGCAAGAACCAGGGAACTTCGGTTGGGAAAATAGTGTTTTTTAGCGCTCATGAAAATTCACATCCTTTATAAGGGAATTCTCCTTATAGACAAATCAATCAAGCTCGTGCAATCAAAATTCCAGCATGAACGAAATATTGAGATTTGGTTGTACAGAATCGAATCGATTTGTCCATTTGGTAATAATAAGAATTTGTGCAGTCCATCTTGAAATCTTGAAGCCTTATTTTCGCATTCGCAAGAGTAGCATTTTATCTTTTACATAATTAACCAGAAGATTGATCTTATTTTTTTCTATCAAGCCAAAAAACACTAAAAAGAACACAAATAAAGCAAGACCAAGCAGTTTTACAAGGAAATTTATTATATTTACATCTCTTAATAGGGAACCAACCGCAAGTATGGCAACAGAAGCAAAAACTGCAATTGCTGCTTTTTTAAAATCATACTGCACATAATAGTTTTTTTGGCTGAAAAACATAAATAAAATGAAGGCAGATGTATTACCCAGTAAAGATGCGATCGCTGCGCCATTCACCCCCAATATCAAAATCAACCAATATGAAAATGCAATTGTCAAAGAACCGCTAAGGATCGTAACAGAAGCCACAACAATTGTGGCTTTTTTGATATACAAACCTGGCGCAAATAGCGTCATCCCTCCCATAAGAGCAGACGCCACCAGATAAGGAGTAGTCGAAACAGCGCCCTGATACTCGGAGGAAACCATTATCTTGAACAACTCTTTCGAAAAAAGCGACATTGATAAAAAGGCTAACAGCGCCATGGCTACAAAAAAGAGAAAAAGGCGGGCAAGTTCCCTGGGGGCATCAGGCTTGCGATAATCAGAAAAAATAATGGGCATTGCAGCATTCTGAATACTCAAGACAAGCAAATTCACAGGCGCAATAACGCGGTATGCCACACCCAGCAGCCCAACATCAGACAAAGACATCAACCCACCAAGAACAAAACGGTTCGCATAAAGGAGGGCGGACGATCCAATACTCGAAACGACCAGGGGCAGTGAAAATATCAGCATTTCCCGTAGTTTACTCCAATCAAAGGAAAAAGCATAAATATGCCTGGAATAATATAGGCTGACGGAAAAGCCTACTATATTTCCAATTAACTGCCCTGCGATTACCCCCATCGCATCCCAGCCAAATCCCAGTATGAAAAGCAGCGTCGAGCCTACACTTGAAAAATTCATCGCCAAATTCGAAATGGCATACTGCACAGCCATCAATTCCACACGGAGCTGGGTCTGAACGAGGTAAAAGACGCCGTAAAACCAGGTTGCGAACAAGGACATCACAAATATCTGATTGTGGCTTGCGTCCGAAAGCAAGGATTTCGTAAACCACCCTGAAAAAATATTACATACCACCAAAAATATCGTATATGAAACCAATGTAAACCACAAGGAGGTGGATGCATACGACCTTTTATCCTTCTCGTTGGCTGCTTCGGGGAAAAACCTCACCAGCGCCTGGGAAACCTCCAATGCGACAGTAACATTAATAAAGTTTCCAAAGACGGTCAGCAATTCGATAACGCCAAAATCATTTGCCGTGAGCAATCGCGTATAAAGCGGTAACAAAATAAATACGACCGACCTGGCAAAAAAAGTGGAAATGCCATAAACCGCACTATCTTTTAAAAAGCGCTTAAACATAATACTTGCCAGTTTTCAAGGGATCACCCCGTCATCTCCATCACACCGGCAACCACCTCATCCTGCTGGGACTCGGTCAACTCCGGGTAGAGCGGAAGCGCAAATGTCTCATTGGCGGCTTTCTCAGCGTGGGGAAAATCCCCTTCCTTGTACCCGAAATGGCGACAGGGCACAGCCAAATGCGGCGGCAGTGGATAATACACCTCGGAAGCAATACCCCTATCCTTCAAAAAGGATTGCAATTCAACGCGTTTTGAAGAACGCACGATATACAGGTGATACACATGCCTGCCCCACTCCCGTTCCACCGGCGTCACCAACCCGCTGGAAATCAACTTCTCAGTATAACGATGCGACAACTCGCGACGCCTATCATTCCACGCATCAATATGTGGGAGCTTTGCCTGAAGAATCGCCGCCTGCATTGCATCAAGGCGGCTGTTATAACCAACCTCTTCCGAGTAATATTTTTTCTTCCAGCCGTGTGTGCGCAACATACGCATCCGCTCCGCCAGTGCATCGTCATCCGTCACCACCCCGCCGCCATCACCAAACGCGCCCAGGTTCTTGGTGGGGAAGAAACTCAAACAACCGATCTCGCCGAGCGAGCCCGTCTTTTTGCCCTTGTACTCCGCGCCAAACGCCTGCGCGTTATCTTCGATCACTTTCAAGTTATGCTCACGCGCAATCTCAAGGATGGGGTCCATCTCCGACGGGTGACCATACAAATGTACGGGAATGATCGCTTTCGTCCTGGGTGTGATCACCGCCTTGATCCTGCTCACATCGATCTGATAACTCTGCGGATCCACATCCACAAAAACAGGCTTCGCCCCCACAGACATCACTGTGCCTGCCGTGGCAAAAAAAGTATACGCCGGGATGATGACCTCATCGCCCGCGCCAATATTCAACGCGCGCATCGCGATCACCAGCGCATCCGTGCCAGAGGCCAGACCAATGGCATGCTTCACGCCGAGATACGAAGCAATGCTCTCCTCAAATTTACTGACCGTCGGACCGAGAATAAAATGTCCAGACTCCAACGTGGATAATACCGCCGCATCGATCTCTTTCTTAATGGAATGATATTGCGCAGTTAGATCAACCAACGGAATCATTCTTCGCCTCTCTCCGGACTAACAATCTGGTCCTGTTTTCTGTAAGCATCGCCACACTCTGGGCAGACCGCCCGCTCTCCCTCGAACACCAACTGCTCTCCGCACTGACACACCCACCCGCGGATACTTGCCGGCATTCCGTAAACCAACGCATAATCAGGGACATCTTTTGTAACCACTGCGCCCGCACCGACAAAACAATACCGACCCAGCGTTGTGCCGCACACGATCGTCGCATTCGCGCCAATGGATGCGCCCTTGCGCACCAGCGTGGTCTTGTATTCATCCTTGCGGCTGACATGGCTGCGCGGATTGATCACATTTGTAAACACCATCGAAGGTCCCAGAAAGACATCATCTTCCACAATTACACCGGTATACAAAGATACGTTATTCTGAATCTTGACGTTGTTTCCAATCGTCACATCCGGGGAGACCAGTACGTTCTGACCGATGTTACAACGCTCACCGATTTTTGTGCGCGGCATGACATGACAAAAATGCCATATCTTCGTACCCGCGCCAATCTCCGCGCCTTCATCCACATAACTGGATTCATGAACAAAATAATCAGACATGATCTTCCTATTATTTATTTCTTTAAGAACGGATGCGCCAGTTCATCCCTTGGCGAAGTGAGGGATGAACGGATTTTATGGGTCAACTCCACCGAAGGACGCGCTTCCTTGATGCCAAATCCACGCCCTGCCAGGGTCTCTTCATAAACACGAGTATGCAGGTCTGTAAACCCTTCTGAAAACTCAACTTCCCTGCCATCCACGGTAATGGAACGGTAGGTGGTCTTACCCGCAACTTTGACGGAAGCGGGCAGGTCATCCTTCTCCACCGAAAGATACCAACGCACGCGCGCCCGCTCCAGTTCGATGAACCCGGACATGCGCTGGTCGTCCGCGTGATAGACCTTGACGCCGCCCACTGTACCAAACAGCCACATCAACAGGTCGAAGAAATGAATGCCAATGTTGGTTGCCACGCCGCCTGATTTATCCTCGTGCCCCTTCCATGAAACCTGATACCAGGGTCCGCGGCTGGTGATGTAGGTGAGTTCCACGTCATGCATACCCCCCTCTTTTTGAAGCGACTCGCGCAGTGCGATCAGAGCCGGATGCACGCGCAGCTGCAAAATAGTGTGGATACGGCGATTTGTCTCCGCTTCGATCTCTTCGAGCGCATCCAAATTCCAGGGGTTGATTACCAGCGGCTTTTCGCAGATCGCATCGGCGCCGGCGCGCAGGGCAAGGCGGCAGTGTGAATCATGCAAATAGTTTGGCGAACAGATCGAAACAAAGTGGACGCGGTCCGCTTCCAGTCCGCGGCGCAGCTTTTCCAGGTGACGGTCGAATCGTTCGATCTCGGTAAAGAATTTCACATCATAGGAATACTGATCAAGGATACCCACTGAGTCCTTCGGGTCCACCGCGGCGACCAGGCGGTTGCCCGTATCGCGAATGGCGCGTAAATGACGGGGCGCAATGTATCCGCCAACACCGATCACAGCAAAGTTTTTCGACATCGAATTCCTCTCAAGATCACTTTAGTTTTACAACGCGGTATTCACGACCGTCGCTTTCGAGCACACAGTCTTTGGGCAGGTCGCTGATGGACAAGCCCGCTTCCATGCAGGTCAGGCGCAGGATGTCCATCATCTCATCGTCGCCGTTCAGGTAAACACTCTCAAAGCCTTTTTGTTTCAAGTCTGCGGCCAGAGCCTTGGCTTTCTCGCGAAGACTTCCATACACCTTGAGCGAATCCTGCGCATACGATACGGCCCGTTGGGTAAAGATACGCATGCCTTCCGGGGTCAGGTCATACTTGAGGCGGGTACGGTCAAGGTGTGAAGCCTTGACCCAGCCGCGACCAATCAGCCGTTTGATATACCAGTTGACACTGCCTACGGCAATATCCAGCCTCCTGGAAAGGCTGGCTTGGGTCACCATGGAATCCTGCGCGATCTCATCGAGCAGGGCGTATTCGTGCGGTTTTATTTTTGTGTCCATATAATGCCCACGGTCATATCATGCCCGTAGGGTACAAATTGCGCTTTCCGCGTATCATCTCAATAATTTGGGGTGAACTCCCAGACCCTAAAGGTTTTTCTGTCAGATTGGGTACTTTGCTGGCAAAATACGCTATTCGACAAGATAATTTGGCCAGCGAGGGAAACCTTTAGGGTCTCCGCCCCCTGTTTTTTGAGAAGATACCTTTCCGCCTTCTAAAAAAGCGTAATTTGCGACCGCGCTGGGTATAATTGAGCGTTCAGAATTTGAATTCTCGCATAAAAATCCCCCATTGTCAAGTTTCGTTATTCAAGCGCAGAGACAAGTACCCTGCAAATCTCTTCAGCAGAATGCCCATCGCCGTACAGTGGCAGGCGTTCCGTCTGCGGATGCCAGGAGGCGTGGGTCTCAATGATTCTTTGCGTATCTGCACCCACCAGGCGGTTCCAGCCCGCGCTGACAGTTTCCACCCATTCTGTTTCTTCGCGCAAGGTAATACAGCGCACACCAAATAAATAGGCTTCCTTTTGCACCCCGCCTGAATCGGTCAGAATGCAATTCGAGTTTTCTTGCAAAATGAGCATATCGAAATACCCAACTGGCTCGATCAACTGCACATTGAAATTTACTGATAAGCCCCACTCCTGCATCATCTTGCGCGTCCGCGGATGGACCGGGAAGATCACGCGGGCCTTCAGCTTCCCCAACCCCTCCAAAATCGAACTCATGCGGTCGCGGTCATCTGTATTGGCGGCGCGATGGACGGTTGCCAATGCGTACTCGCTGCGCTTTACGTCAAGGCGGGATAGAACCTGCGATCTGCCGCGCGCCAGTTCCATATTATGGAGCAGCGCGTCATACATCACATCGCCCACTCGATGGACACCGCTGGAAATGCCCTCCTTTTCAAGGTTCGCTACAGACACATCCGTGGGACAAAACAAAAAGGTGGACACATGATCGGTCAGCACGCGGTTTATCTCCTCAGGCATCGCCCGGTTATAGGACCTCAAGCCTGCCTCCACATGCGCCAGCGGAATCCCAGCTTTTGCCGCCGACAACGCCCCCGCCAGTGTGGAGTTGGTATCTCCATAGACCAGCACACAATTCGGCTTAACCTCTGTGAACACCTTCTCGATCTCGATCAACATGCGGCCCGTCTGTTCGCCATGCAAGCCCCCGCCAATGCCAAGATGAAAGTCCGGCTTGCGTATGTTCATCTCTTCAAAAAACACGTCAGACATGCCATGGTCATAATGCTGCCCCGTGTGGATCAACACCTCACGAAAATGTCCCGCCAACGCGCGCGAAACCGGCGCGGATTTTATGAACTGCGGGCGCGCGCCCACGATTGTAGCAATAACCTTATCTGCCATTCAATACATCCTGAAATATAAATTCGTACCGATCTGCAACTTTTTTCATATCGAAAGAGCGCGCCTTCTCCAGGCTGGCGCGGCGGAATTTCAACAACCGCTCCGGATTCGAGATCAACCCGCGCAGTGTGTTCGCAAACACCGCCTCATCCTGGACCTCGATCAGGCAGCCGTTGGATTCATGATCCACCAGATCCAGAAATCCTCCGATGCGGCTTGCCACAATGGCAAGTCCTTTTGCGAGAGCCTGCACACCCACCACCGGCAATCCTTCTGAAAAGGAAGGCATGAAAAGAATATCGCTCCTGGAGAATTCATCCAGGACTTCCTGCGGGGTGACCCAGCCAGCCAGATTGAATCGCTCCAACATGCCGTGCGCTTCGATCTCCTGCCTCACCTGCTCGAACATGGGACCATCGCCCAGCATGGAGCAGTTCCATGACAGTTCCTTGAGTTGGGCAAGCACACGGATGATCGCCAACGGATTCTTCTGCGGAACAAAACGTCCCGCAAAGACAAGGCGAGGCGGTGTGTTTATTTCAATTTTCCTCTGAGCCAGATTATCAAAATCAACGCCATTGGGAACGACTTGAATATCCACGGGATAATGCTTCAACGCCAATTGACGGGTGAACTCGCTGACCGCCACCACCCGTCTTGCGCGCCGCCAGACGGGTTTGGTGAACGGCTTCAGCCAGCGGAACCATCTTCCCGTTTTCTCCGGCACACCATCGGGGACATCACCGAGGTGAGCCGTCAAAATGTACGGAACGCCGGTCAGTATTGACAACATCCATGCCAGCGCGCCGGAAGGGACTGCAAAATGGGTGTGGAGAATGTCCGGGCGTAGTTTCCGAATCAGACCCAGACCAGCCCAAAGTCCGGCAAGATCGTATGCCAACATGGCGCTGAAACTTGCAGCGAAGGCTTCCGTTCGCAGGGAGGGAATCCTTACCAGGCGAAGCCCATCCTTGACCTCATCACGCGGAAGACCCTGCATGTGCGCCGTCAGGACAGTCACATCATGCCCGCGTGCTGCGAGTTCCATGCAAATATCGTAGGCGGCACGTCCGCCGCCGCCGCCGATGGGTGGAAATTCATAGATCACAGTGAGAATACGCATGGGAACCAGGAGGGCTTATTCAGAAAACGGGTCTTTACACTCTGCCGGGTTGGGACGCGGCACAAAAATTTTCAGGTTATTCGAAGCAAGCGACTCGGCCGGCTTGTAATAGCACAAGATCGGCACACCTACGTAACGTACCCAAGCCGCATCTTCCTCCACAAACGCGCCGCTTTTTCGGGGGGAATATTTTTGATCTTCAGCGATGATCACGGCAAAGCGCTGGGCTGCCAGATCCGAATAGAATTTCTCAAGGTACACACGGTTGCGCGACATGGCCATCTCCATCAATTCCGATTGCTCATATTCTGCAACAAGCGGAACAGGGCTGAGGTATCCAAACGTCAGCAATTGGCGCTCGGTCACAAACAAAACTTCACCACCACCATTCACGGTCTCGGAAACCACCTGCTCCAGTTTTTGAATACCCGCCTGTGCAAGGACAGGATCATACGAATGAGAACGCCCGAATTGGGGAAGCGCAAACCCAAGCGGGATGAGCAACGCCACGAACACCACACCCCATTGGACATTCCCCCGCATCCACTGCGCTTCGTTCTCCGCCGCCACCTGTCCCGCCCAAAAAGCAGTGACCAACACCGACAGCGCCACCAGGTACGCATCCATGTTGTGCAGGTCGCCGCCGCCGCCGATCTTGGTACTGACCACCGCCCCGCCCACAAACAGGATCAACAGCATCGAGACCAGGGCAAGCCAGCGCAGGGGATGAAGCGCAGCCATCCTCCCACGGGTCATTTGATATAGCGCGGCAAACAACGGCGCGGAGACCAGCAAAATCCCCGGCAGGATGCCGAGTGCAAACGTCTCATTCGGAAGCAGGCGGCTCCAGATCAAATCCGAGGTAAAGCTGGAACCGAACGCAGAGACATCCGCATTGCCTGAGATTTGAATATAAGCAAACTGGGCAAGCAGCGCCGTGAGCAATCCGCTCACACCCCACACGAACGGAGTGATCCAATACTTCCAACCCTTGCCGCTCAAGGATGTTTCGAGAAGATACAACGTGATCCCCAGCGTCGCAGGGACGGGGAACCAGTTCACCCGACTGACCCCCGCCCAAAGTGAAGCAAGGATGATGAACACCAGCGAACGCCACGGATGTTTCACCGAAACGCCCGCCAGGATCAAAATTACGCATATCTGCAAGTGATAGTACACCGCGCCTTGCAGAAAATACAAAAACGCCCACGCCGCCGCAAGGAACAACGCCCCATTACGCAACTTCATCCGCCGCGCGAGCAGCAATGCCGAAGCGGATGTCAGTCCGATCCACAAGAGCGCCTGCCACAAACGATGAACCCAAAGCGGCAAGCCCTCAAACAGGAACGGCAGAGATAAAAGCATATAGCGTGACGGATGCAGGAACGGGTAAGGGAGTGAAATTCCATACATTGTTTCAGAAAAGAAGAGCGAGGCATAATAATGTCTCCCTGCCTCTGAGTACCCGATCGAGAAAGGGTCTGCGGAGACAATGCTTAATATTCCAACCGCCTGATACGCCACCCCCTGCGCCAGAAATACAAAGGCCAGACTGACCTGCCACGAAAGCCGACCTCCCCCTGCAAGCCGCAAGCCAAACGACTGAAACAATCCCGCCCAAAGAAACACCCAAAAGAGCGGCATCAGTTGGGGCAGAAAACTTCCAAACACATAAAAGCGTATGCCCCACAAAAATAGAAAGCCGAAGACGATTAGGAATCCGCCCACGGCAACCCGCATAAACTGGGTGAGTTTTACTTCAAGCCCATCCAGCCACCCGGCAATGCGACCCAACCATGCAGAGCGGAACATCCCTGTGCCGAGGAGGGCGGTAAGCCCAAATAAAACTACAAGCCCAAACCATTTGGAACGCAGGAGAATGATCTCCAAATCCGCTGCACGCTGGATCGTTTGGGGAATTGCAAGCAGGCTGGCAATGACCAGCGTCACAAGCCAGATTTGGAGGAATTTTTTTGAAGAAACAACTTCCATACGCTTAATTACCTTTATCAGAAAGCCCGGCCTTCTTCCCATTCATCGCCGTCAAAATGGACGGCAGGAAGAAGGCGCCTGGCAGGCTGGTGAGGATGAATATGACCCGGGTAAGCAGAGCGATGGTTGCGCTTTCGGAGGGACTCAACCCGCCAATCTGGGTTAGAAGAAAGGTCAGGGAAAGTTCCTGCACACCCAATCCATTGATGGAGATGGGGACGAGTGTAACGAAATACGTAAGCGTATACAAGCCCGCAACCAGCCAATAATCAACCTGATGGTCGATCCCAAGCAGCAAGAGATAGATCGCCAGGTAGATGAACAGCATATTGCCTACAGTAGCGAACAGCGAACCCATCAATGCCAGCGGTTTTTTCAACCAGATCGAAAATGATGCAAACGTACGCTTGAAAAAATCCATGCCCTTTTGCAGCAACGCAGAAACCGCAACGGATTGCAAAACCCCGGACTCCATCGAAAACACGGGGATCAGCCCCAATGGCAGGGCCAGAGTCATGCCTGCAATGCCAATCAGCCGATCTACGACGAGTGAGGCGAGGCAAATGGCGCGGTCATAGTCAAGCTGCATTGCGCCGGCCAGTCGCACCATATCCCCGCCAATGGTGGTGGGTAAAAAGTTGGAAGAAAAATTACCCGTGAAGGTCAGCAGGATGGAACGGGAAAAAGAAATCTCCACCCCAGCCGACTTAAGCAGCACATGCCAACGCGCAGTTGCAAAAAGACGCGAGACTGTCAAGGCAGCTACTGCCGCGAGAAAGTATCCGATGGAAACACGCCGCAAGGCAGAGAATAGCTCCCCATCCCCCTCCTCTTCGATCAGAACGAGCAGGAGCGCCAACGCCAGAACACTTCCCAATACGCGCGCAATGGTCTGGCGGTTTTCGCGCAGCCATTCAGTCATTCTTTGATTCCAAATTGATGATCGTACGCACGGTATAGGTGGGCTTGCGCTGCGACTCGTGATAGGTGCGCACCAATAGTTCCGCGATCAACCCCATCAACATGGACTGAAAGCCAAGGATGAAAAACATCACACTCGTCTGAAAGAGCGGCGAGCCGGTCACCGACACCAGGAAAAACAAACGCCGCACCAGCAGGTACGTCATAATGGCCGTGCTGAAGATCATCAACAATCCGCCCGTGCCGCCGAAGAGATAAATGGGCTTGGAGGCAAAACTGACCAGGAATTTCACAGTAAACAGATCAAGGATGACTTTCGCGGTTCGCTCCAGTCCGTACTTGGTCTTTCCAAATTTGCGGGGGTGGTGGCTGACGACGACCTCGGTGATCTTCGCGCCGACCGAGCTGGCATACACTGGAATGAAGCGATGCATTTCGCCGTAGAGACGGAAGCCTTCCAGCACATCACGGCGGTAGGCTTTGAGCGTACAGCCATAATCGTGCAGGTGAACCCCTGTCACTTGTGAGATGACGCGGTTCGCGATCATGGACGGGAAATTTCGCGTAACGGCATTGTCCTTGCGTTTTTTGCGCCAACCGCTGACCAGGTCATAACCCTCATCCAGCTTTGCCAGCATCATGGGAATATCCGCGGGGTCATTCTGCAAGTCGGCATCGAGCAGTACGATGATCTCGCCCCTCGAATAATCCAACCCCGCGGCAATGGCGGCGGTCTGCCCAAAGTTGCGGCGGAACGAAACCACACGGATATGCTGCGGGTCTTTCGCGGCATACTCCTTGAGAACCGACAGGCTTTGGTCGCGGCTGCCATCATCCACCAGAACCGCCTCCCAGATCCTGCCAAGAGGGTTCATGGTCTGATAGATCGCATCAAAGAGGAGCGGGAGATTATCCTGCTCATTAAAAACAGGGATGATGAGGGAAAGGTTCATTGTTTTCTCTTGAAAATTCTTAAGCGTGTTTCTTCGACACAAGATGTGCCCACGGGCGTTGAAAGATATTCATCAAATTCCGCCGGGGATAAGTACTGCTGCCAGTTTTGATAGCGCGCTTCTTCAACGATAATGAAATCGGCGGTCGCCTTCCATTCGGCCCGCAACTCCTCGTTCCACAGCCCGAATCGACGGGCTTCCTGCGTGTCCCCGCCGCTCTTGAAGGAATAGGCGCTGTTGATCTGCGCGGGATAAATAGTCACACCGGAAAGATACAAAAGCGGGGTCGCCGACAAACCGCCATCCCAATACACTGAACTCCCGGCGGGAATGATGCCCTGCAAGTGTTCTCCGATCAATTCACTCGATGCAAGGACATCCAGGTTGCAGTCGCGATTGCCGTATGACCCGCCCAAAACGGGAGCAGCAACCCCTCCTACAATAAGGATGACCGATACAAAAAAAGAGCCGAAACTTGATTTATAAGGAGACCGCCACGCCCATCTCCACACCGAATAAGCTGCGCCGGTAATTATCATTCCCATGGCTGTGCCCAACAATAAAGACGCAGCCTTCTTGGCGGAATTGAGATTAAGGTCAAAGCCGTATACAAGAACATCCCGCCAGGTAATCAAACTGGGCAATATTTGTTGATCGCGAATTCTGAGAGCGGGGAGTGTCAAAGCAAAATTCCCAATATCTTCGAAAGCGGAAAAGCCGACAACCGCGAAGGCAGCCAGCCCCAAAATGACCACACTTATTTGTGCGAACCGTGGTATATGCCAGTTCCAGGACCCTGCCGACACCACTATCAATAGAATGCCCGCAATATTGAAAAATGCAATGTAATTCTTTAGGCAAAATACACAATAATCCAATCCAATTGCAGCCATGGCATGCATAAAAACCAGGCCCCAAAACAAGGCGAAGAGGGTTATTGCAGCTAAAAGTTTCGCATCCGATTCCCATTTCGAACGCCTCTGCCAGAGAAAAACAACCATAAGGCTTCCAACGAGCGTCACAAAATGCAAACGAATGGATTGAAATACGGAGAGCATACGGGTGGCTGTCGTTATGACAGGCTGCCAGGCAGGCATCCCGCCCCCCTGATAAATGACTTCGGACGATATGGTTACGAAAGGAATCCATGTCCACAATTGCAGAATATCGGGCCAGTAAATATAAAAAAACCAACCCGTTACAGCCAGCCCAGGCAGGACGAACCAAAGTCCCCTCCAGCGATACTGCACCAGGGCATAAATGCACAGGAGCGGCAGGACCGGCATCATATTCTGCCTGACCATCATCATGGCTCCTGCCAGAATACCGCTTATGAATAATTGCCAGGGGGGTCTTTTTTCATCCAACAACAGGACCAATGTCCACGCCAGCATAAATGCAATTGTGCTTTGGGTCACCGCCACGCTATACACTTTGATGACGGGCAAATTTAACGCGAATACCCAAACCGCCCCAGCCGCCAGCCACTGATTACCAAGCCGCTTCGATGTCAGCCAAACCCCAACAATCGCCAGGGCGCCCAAAACCACGGCCAGGTAACGTCCCGTACGCAGCCCCGCACCAAACAAAAGCTGGGCGTACCCGGGAATCAAGAAAGCCAACGGACCTTTATTTGTGGAGATACCCGGGTCAAACGGACGATATTTGCCCAACGCAAACAGCCAGCCCTTGAGCAAGTATCCCCCTTCATCCAGGTCTGATATTGTCGTATGGGCATAGGCGATCGCTTGCAGTAAATAAATCAAAACCCCAAGAAAAGCAAGAAAATCAGCGCTCCATAAAAACTTCCAGCCCCCTGGAGCAGCCGAAATCTTATTTCGAAAATAAGCCACCAGCGACATGGTTGAACTATTTATTCTTCAATCTATTCATATCCGCATCCACCATCATCCTCACCAGTTCATTGAACGAGACAGCAGGCTCCCATTTCAAATGCTGGCGTGATTTTGAAGGGTCGGAGATGAGCAAATCAACCTCGGCAGGACGATAGAAGCGTTCATCCACCACTACATACTCCTTGTAATCCAAACCGACATGCGAGAAAGCGATCTCACAAAACTCGCGGACAGAGTGAGTCTCACCCGTGCCGATCACATAGTTATCGGGCTTATCCTGCTGGAGCATGAGCCACATCGCCTCCACGTAATCCCCTGCAAAACCCCAATCACGCTGCGATTCGAGATTACCCAAACGCAATTCCTTGGCCATGCCCTGTTTGATCTTCGCCACACCATTGGAAATCTTGCGAGTCACAAATTCCAAACCACGGCGCGGACTCTCATGGTTGAACAAAATGCCCGATGCGGCAAAAATATCGAACGACTCACGATAGTTCACCGTGATCCAGTGACCGTACACCTTCGCCACGCCATACGGACTGCGCGGATAGAACGGCGTATCCTCGCTTTGCGGCACTTCCAACACCTTGCCGAACATCTCGCTGGATGACGCCTGATAAAAGCGGATCTTCGGGTTCACAAAACGAATGGCTTCCAGAATACGCGTCACACCCAGCGCGGTAACATCGCCCGTCAAAGCAGGCTGGTTCCACGAAGTCGGCACGAACGATTGCGCCGCCAGGTTATACACTTCATCGGGCTTGTATTCCTCAAGCAGGGAAAGCAGCGAGCCTTGGTCCTGTAAATCGCCCTGGACAACGGTGATGTCGTCCAAAAGATGATCGATACGCTCATAATTAACAGTACTGGAACGGCGCGCAACCCCGATCACGCGATACCCTTTTTGCAGCAACAACTCGGCAAGGTATGAACCGTCCTGTCCTGTAATTCCTGTAATAATGGCAGTGGTCATGGAATCTCCTAATTCAAAATTCAGTCGCTGAATTATACACCAACTCGTGCGCGCCGCAATCGGTCACGCCACACGCCCCACCCCACGATCAACACCCACAAACCAAGGATTACCGCCACCATCACGGGAAACGGTAATTGAAACCCGATGTGCAAATAACGGTTCGCATACCACTGCCCGAACACCACCACAAAAACAACCTCCATCGCGATCACACGCACGACCCAGGCATTTTTCGTCTCCCGCCACCACACCCACACATGCCCCGCCAGAACCGCCTGCCACATAAACAAGATCGTCCGATAGCGCGGATTATCCCATTGATCGCCGCCGCCGCGTAAGGCTGTAAACAGCGCCCAGCCCCACACAATAAAACTCAACCACAGGAGGATGCTTCGACTTCGCTCCGCACGCTTCTTTTCTCCGCCCGCACCTGTTCCTGCAAATGGAGCAAGGATCAACGCTGGGAGTATGGCATACCACCCCACAGATCGCAGGATTCCAATGATCCGCCAGACAACCGTCGTGGGTGCAATGAAGATCGCGGGCAACACAGGCTGTAACACGCCATACACCATCACGAACGGAAGTCGCAGCCACTGGGGCATCTCATCGAAGAGTTTTTGCACCCAACCAGACTCTGCCTCAACCTTATACACATTCCACTTGAGCGATTCGCGGATGAAATTCTGAACCACCCCAAGCGGACCGCCGCCGCCCAAATTCCCGCCGCGATCCAATGCAGAGGAAAGCAGGAACAAGCCCGCGATGAACACAACTGCAAGCAGCACAACGAACTGCCACGAAATGCGGCTCTGTTCGCGGGCAAAAAACATCCACCCACCCAGAATGACAAGAGTAGCCAACGCTATTGCAGGCGAAACCAAAAGCATCCCAGCCAGACCAAGCCCGAGCCAGAGAAGTTGCGAGCGGTCTTTGTCAGAATGCCAGCTTGCAAATCCCCATAAGGCGAAGGCGCTGAACGCCAGCAGATAGGGTTCCCGCATGGCAGAGCCGCCCAGCAAAAGGCTTTCTGGATACAAGGCGAAAATCCACGCGGAGGCAAAAGCTTTTTTCTCGCCCCACAGCAAATGGATGGATTTCCACAAGAACGGCACGCCCAATGCGCCCATCAACGCCGAAAGCAAAACAAGCATCAAGACCCGATGCGCGTCGGGCGAGAGATAACGGTAGACCAACGCGCTGAACGCAAGCAAACCGCCATACTGGTCGTAGGCAAATTTCTGATTGAACGCAGCCATAATCGGGCGATTGGAGTCGGCGAGTTCCCATGCCTGCGTATCACGCCGCCGCGCGTCGGTATAGACGAAACCAGACTGGTCATCCACATCGTCATAGCCATAAACGGGCAGGGAGAGATACGCGCCGACCCCGCCTGCAAAGCGCAGCAGGAAGGCAAGCGCAACCATCCAGACGAGATGCCTGCCGCCGCCCGCCCACAGGACGGAAGAAGAAAGGAGTAAGAAGGTAAGAAGAAAGAGAAAAGAAAAGCCAAGCCAGCCAACAAACCAGTTGCCAGGCTGAACGGATGCCAGCCATGCCCCCAACGCAAGAGACACAGGCAGCGCCCACAATAGATCGTGTTTGGAAATCTGTTTCATATCCCCACTTTTACCATTAAATAGCCAACCTATTGGCAGTTCGTCACCTGGTATAACTTCGCGCGCGGCAGGGCAAAGACCTGCTGATACCACGCGGGGTTTCCTTCAAGTTGGGATGTGGAAAAACTCTGCGGCATCCCTCCCACGTAGACGTATCCCAACCTGCGCCTGCAAATCTCCGCATGGACTGTTGCACTCGCAAGATCAAGCCTTTCCCACGCAAGCACGGTCTGCCGAGATGTCAATGGCGCGACCCAGATACCACCATCCACCCCGGCATGTATTTCTGTCTGCTCGAAAGGGGTCACGTTCACAGGGCTGGCAGCGATGAGGATGGAACCATCTGGCGGGAGTGAGGCGTTTATCCATGTCAGCAGTGCGAGGTCATCTCGATTCGCGATCTGGCAGCACTCGGACGGATAGTAGTCATAACGAAATACGGCATGGGCAAGGACAATCCCAAACGCGACAAGCAGCGCAACACGGACTGACATCGTTGAAACAGAAATATGTCTTTGCATGAAGCGGATCAGACCCGCCAGTCCCAGTCCGCTGAGGATGGATAGTGGGAGATACGCCAACATTTGCACATAGGGCCTGTCCAGCAGGGTTAAGACGCCTGCGGTGGGCAAATGCACGGGGACGAACAGACCAGCCACAAAGAAGGAAAGCGAAGCGAGCAGGAAGAAGGTCAGGTTGGGAAATTCCTTCATAGCGAAAGGAGTCAGGGCAATAAGCAGGATGAGAGTCCAACCATCCTTGTTAATGTATCCATCCAACAGGGTGCGGAGCGCGGCGTCATTCTGTAAAACGATGAGTTCGAGAAGCAAAACAAATAGTACGAAAAGCAGGCTTTGATTTTTCAGTGCAATTCGTGTTCGCCAAGCGGTGAGCAGGTATGCCGCCGCCAGCATCATGTAAACAATGAGGGAACGCGTGTGAATAAAAGCGGAGACAAGTACCACGGCTGCAAGCAGAAGATGGTTTCCTGAATTTTGATGTTTAAATGAGCCTTTGCGATATAGCAGGTATGCAAAGTTCAACACAAAGGAAATACAAACCAGACTCAAAAGCGCGGGGTATTTTCCCCAATTCATCAAATGGGCAGGCATGTGCCACCCAAAACCTGCCAGCACGGCGGCGAACAATCCCGCCGCTATTGAGTCAGTTTCATGCCTGACGATCAGGAACAGGGAAAGCGGCAAAATGGCGAGAAGAAACTGTCCGCCTGCCAACATGAAATCCAAAACGCTCAAATCGAAAAAACTGACAAACGCCGCGCCAAGAATATGAAAGCCCGTATGATAGTAAGAGGAGAGAGTATCGTCCGCAGGCTCGATAAAATAACGGATGATGCGATAGTGTTCTGCAGAGTCAAAATAAGAGGGCAGGGTTGCATGTTTCAGAAAGGCGAATTTCAAAACCAGGGAAATCACGAAAAGCAAGATCAAAGCGATAGAAGTTGACGAGACATGAATGGACTTGAAAGAAAAGAACGCCAAGGAAATAAGCATAACGAGTATGGACAGTGTTACTCCGATGGCTTTTCCGAACAGGAACGTACCGCCTGCATATAATCCCGCCCAAAGCATGGCTGGGACGATCCAGCCTGACATGGCAAGAGAAAGACGCTCTGTACTGTTCAGGTGACCGCCAAATCGTTTTTCAAGGAAACGGTATACGATCAACATCCCCCACACAACTATCAACAACAAGTATAAGACTGTGCGGCTGTAATAGCCGAGCATCCCCACACCGTCCAGCCATGGATTCATGTCGAGCCTTTATGGGTCGTTCGGGTAACCGGTCGGCAGCGGTGTGGCAGTTTCATCCCCGCTCTCGGGGTCGGTTGCTGTTGCTGTTTCTGTTGCTGTTTCTGTTGCTGTTATTTCTGTCCCTGTTTCCATCCCTGGAGCAGAGATCAAAAATGCTTTCAGAACAAGCCCGCCCCTGGCCAGCAGACGGTCATCCTCCTGCGAAAAAATGGAGAATTCCACGCGTTCATTCAAATTGAGCGCCGAGCCAACACAATACACACTGGTGGGGACGTTCACACTTCGCGAGCACTCGTACAGATAGTCCCCCGTCACCCTGCTTGCTATCAGATAAAAATCGGGGAAGTCTCGTCCGGGCACAAACAGGTTGACAACTGTATTCCCATCCACATCGCGCCCAAAAGACAGGATGCACAGCGCATCCATATCCACCCCGCAATAGCCGAGTTTCAGTACGAGTCGAGGGGCAATTTCTGGTTCTGTCTGCGCGAGCGAGGATATCCGCCAGATGGAGACTGTCAGCAACACAAACAGAGCCATCCCGATCACCGCCAGAATCATCCACTTGCTCGAAACAAACTTTCGGATCATGATGACCATTCTACCATTCAAAAATCATGCATATTTTATACAGTCATGATGCTCACGGTGAGTTTGGCAGCAGTGACTCGAGAATAAAAAACCTCCGAAGTCTCAAAGACTTCGGAGGTTTGCTTTTAGCAAATCCATCACGCGCTCTTCGCGTTTGATCCACGTCAACTGCTCCACGTCTTTTCGCGCTTGAGCGCTCAATGCCGTTCTGCGCGCTTCATCCGCGAGCAAAGACTCAATTGCCGCTTTCCAATTTCCTATTACCAATTCCCAATTCCCTGCTTCACAAAACACCGCACTCCCCTCCCTCAACACCTCGCGTATCGAAGGCAGATCCGCCGAAACGATTGCGCGCCCCGAAGCCATGTACTCAAACATCTTCATCGGGTTGATGACTTCGGCAATGTCCTGTCCGCTCGACGCTTCGATGGAGCGCGAGTACGGCATCAGCAAAACATCCGCCGCCGCTTGATAGAGCGGGATGACTTCGTGATTCACAAAGCCCGTCATCGTCACGTTGGTCATCTTGGCTTCAGTTAACTTACCGCGCCAAAAATCCACCAACTCAGCCGTGCCGCCCACCCATAGAAAATTCACGTTCGGCATTTGCTTCGCGAGTTCAAAGAGCAAGTCCGCGCCTCTGCCTGGATAAATATGACCCGTAAAGCCAACGGTTGCTCCCTCTTTGAGATTCAATTGGCGACGCGCCTCTACTGGACTGGGCAACCCCGCATACTTCTCCAATTCGACGCCATTCGGCGCGAGCAGCGCCGCTTCATCCTTAAACTGGAAGTTGGTCGAGCGTTCCAATGCCTTTCTCAACGCTGACGTGGTGACCGTCATCACCTTGGGAGTCTTTGCTTTCCAAAATTGTCCAAGCCACCATGCGCCGAGCCTGCCGGAATTATCCGCATGCATTTCAAGCACAACGGGATAGCCCATCCACGCGCCCAACGCCGCGGACTGTGGCAGCCAGGTGTAGATCAACTCCGCGCCAAATCTCTGCGCAGCCCGCTGGGCATGGACGATAAAGTCGAGGCGTTTGAGCCGCTTGATGGACGGGAGCAGTTCGAGGTCGGGCGTGAGGCGTAATCCGTAATGCGTAGTGAGTAATTCGTAATTAACGGCGTCGGTCTCTTTCGGGGCAAACATCCTGATGTCATGTCCCAATTGCATTAAGGCTTGAGCGACCTTCATCGCCTGAATGGAGTTTGCGGTCAGCGAAGGAATTCGCGAGTTAGTGATAAGTGC
>JAUXWL010000079.1 GCA_030680155.1 Anaerolineales bacterium | reverse complement strand
AAAGAATAACTTCCCGCGCCTATTCATGCGAGGACGTTTTTCCCTCACCCTAACCCTCTCCCGAAGGGAGAGGGGACTCCCTTCCCCTTTCGGGGGAAGGGCTGGGGAAAGTGCCCCGAAGGGGTATGAGGGCGCATGAGGGAATCTATTTATTTACAGACCCTTAGCATTGCGGACTGAAGTCCGCGCTCCGGGAGTTTGCGGATAGGCGCTTAAGCTCCCTGCCCCCTATTGCTTATAATGCCCACGGTCATATCATGCCCGTAGGGTACAAATTGCGCTTTCCCGCCTTTGAAAAAGCGCAATTTGTGATCGCGCTGGGTATAACTGTATTATTTCTTCCCGTCCAGCGCCCGAAAGCGGTGGATGAAATAAACCGCCAGCCCCAGCAGAAGGATGGCGTTGGCTTGATGGACCAACGCAATGGCGATGTTGACATAAGAAAGAATAGTCCAAACGCCGAGGACGATTTGCAGGGACACCGCACCCAGAAGCCATAGAAGCCCCTTTTGGATGTCGGCGGGGTAGTTCTGCTTTTTTACAATGTAAATGACAAGCGGCACAAGGATAATTCCCAGCCATGCAAACCAGCGGTGGATGAAAACGATGGTCTGCGGGGTTTCCAGGAGATTGATCCACGAGTTGAAGAGGTTGGGCGGAATCCACTTGCCGAACATGAGCGGCCAGGTGGATGAAACGTGACCCGCTTTGAGGCCTGCCGTCATGCCGCCATAAACAATTTGAATGATAAGCGCCAGGGTGGACCAGACCGCCAATTTGGAAGGCAGTGACCATTTGGCTTTCTGGCTCCCATCATGGAAGCCGTATTTATGTCCTGTGGCGGTCCAGATGGCGAGGCTGAAGAGGGTCAGCGCCAGCAAGAGATGTGTGGTGAGCCGGAAGTGGCTGACGGCGGGGCGGTCAACCAGTCCGCTGGCGACCATGAACCAGCCCATGAATGCCTGGGCGATGAAGAGCATGCCCATCGCAAAGTAGATGCCGAATTCCTTGAATGGAATGGTTTTTCGAAACAGGAAATAAAACACGGGGATGGCGTAGAGCAAGCCTGCCAGACGGGCGACGACGCGATGGAACCATTCGATGTAGAAAATATATTTATATTCATCCAGCGTCATGTCAGTGTTGATCTTGACGTATTCGGGGCTGAGCTGGTATTTGGCAAACTCCGCCTCCCATTGGTGCTGTCCCATGGGCGGGACGGCGCCGTTGATGGGATTCCATTCGACGATGGATAGGCCTGAGCGGGTGAGGCGGGTGTATCCGCCGAAGACGACGAGGAATGCCACAATGAAGGCGAAGATCAAAAGCCAGATCATGATGGTCTTGTTCTGTGTTTTTAGCATGGCGTTTCTCCGATGGTGAAGTCGGCGGGATTATAGCACGGGGGGATGGTCCATCTGTTGGAACTTTTGTCACAGATATGCGGGTACATTGTCAGATTGGGAATGTTGGGGAAACAGAAGCAGGTTTGAGGTTGGTGGTGAAGCGGGGGAGATAAAAGCCCATCGCAGGGATGGGCTTTTGAGTCGATTATCCGTTTTTCACCTGTTCGAGCAGGGATCGGTACTCCTGTACGTTGGCTGGGTTCATCAGGACGATCTGGTTGATGACTTGCATTGCGCCTTCCCTGTCTCCCTTTTTCATCAGGTCTTCGCCGAGAATATCAAGGATGGAGATGGCTTCGGGCGCGCGCCCTGCGTGGTGGAGTTGCGCGGCGAGGGTGCGCTTGAGCAGGGGTTGGTCTTCGTGGTCGCGGATGAGGCTTTCGAGGAAGGAGATTGCCAGTTCAAGTTTGTTCTGGTTTTCGAGGTGGGTGATGTAGTTTTCGAGTTCGGTCAGGGCGTTGTCTATATTTCCCATGCGCATGTTGAGGTCAATGAGCTGCCTGCGCGAGGTGTCGTCATCGGGGGTCAGGGTGCGGATTTGTTCGTAGACGCGCAGGGCTTGTTTCCAGTCGAGGCGCTGCATGTCGATATCTGCCATGCGTTGGAGGATGTGGACGTTCCAGTCGCGGCTGGCGTTGCTCTGTTGGACGTGGCGCAGCGCGGTGGTGTAGGTTTTGCGCGCCATATCGAGTTCGGCGAGGCGGTAGTAGATCGCGGCCATTTCAAGGTATTCCTGAATGGCGTCGTCCACCTGCCCGCGCGCAATGAGTTGGTCAATCAGGCGGCTGCGGGCGCCGATATCCATGGGGGAGATATGGATAATGCGGCGCAGCATTTTTGCCGCCTGGGATACTTCGCCACGGACGCTGTAGGAGTGTGCCACCACGCTGAATTTGGCGATGGCGTCGCTGGTGCGCCCCTCCTGGACGAGCAGGTCACCCATGAGGGTGTGAAGCGGAAGGTAGGTGGGCGCGTGCTGTACGGCGTCGAAGGCTTCGTCCATGGCGGAGCGCAGGCTGCCCATGCGCGCCAGTTGGTTGATGCGGTTCATGGATTCGAGCACCGAGCTGGATTGGGCTTGCAGGATCACATCGGCAAGCGGGATGGGCATGTCGCCATCCTGCCTGGGCATTTGTTCGCGGGTTTTGTGGAGTTGGTCGCGCCAGTCGGGGCGCATGAGCAGGCCGCGGATGTTTTCACAGACTTTGCGTTGGGCGGTTTCGTCGTTTTGGTGTTGGAAGGCTTCGATCAGCGGCTCATATTGCTGGCGGATGTCATCGGCAATTTCGGCGGATACGGTGGCGGCGTCGGCGTGTTTGAGCGCTTCGAGATATTCGAGTGAACCTTCCTGATAGAAGGACTTTTTCTCATTCAACTGTCCGAGCAGGAGGCGCGTGCCGAGGGCGTAATCGTTGTGCTTGACGGCGTTCTGCAAAAAGCGTTGGGCGCTTTCGTAGCGTTCGCCCTTGAAGCGTAACATGCCAAGCGCAAAATAGAGGGATGGATGTTTGAAGCCCGCTTCGAGCGCGCCTTCCATTTCCTCGGCGGCGAGGGTTTCGTTGCCCTTTGATTGCGCGTCAATTGCCTGACCGAGATGCAGGATGACCTTGGTCTGTTCCGCCTGCTGCATGGAGAGTGCGCCTGTGCCCTTCATGATGGCGGAAAGACCACGGCGTTCCTGGGCGGAGGGGCTTTCGTCGGAGTATTCGAAGAGAAGCTCTGCCAGTTGGGTCAATGCTTTTTGGCGCGCTTCCGCTATCGGGTCCAGCCCGGAGGCGGTCTTTTGTGGTTTCTGCAACTGCTTGACCTGCGCCATGCGGATGGGTCCCGTCCCGCCTTTGCCACGGATCGGTTTGGGGAGCAGTTGCCCTGTTTTGAGCAGCGTTTGCGCTTGTTTGACTTCAGGGCTGTTGGGCAGGAGCGATTGGGCTTTGTTTACCAGTTCCTGCGTTTTTTCCATGTTGCCCGCGCGTTGGATGATGCTGGCGATGGCAAGGTATTCGACGACTGCCTGCGGCGCATGCCCTAGTTTTTCATGCACTTGCGCGAGGCGCGAATGGGCGATGGCGTTCTCGGGGTTGATGCTTGTCACGCGTACCCAGTTCTCGACGGCTTTTTCGGTGTCGCGTTGTTTGAGGAATAAATCCCCCGCGCGGATGGCGGCATCTATGGCGGTTTTCAAGTCGCCGAGGCGTTCGGAGAGTTGCGCCACCTTTTCCATCGGGACGGGGTCATCGGGCGTGATCTTGGCAACCCGCATGTAGATCTGGAAGGCTTCCTCCACATTGCCAAGGGAATACAACGCAAGCCCCAGGCTGTTGAGCGCTTTGGGGTGGTCGGGCATTTCCTGCAGGGCGTGACGATAGGCCGCAACCGCCTTATCCCATTCCTGATCCCAGGCGGCGGAATGTCCCTCGTTCATTGTTTTTTGGAAGATGTCTTCTCGAGCGGGCATAATGGTTTTTTTATTTTACTTTCGCTGGACTGGCTTGGTTGGCGCTGACCGTGATGCAATTATACCCAGTGCGGTGACAAAATTGCGCTTTTAAAAAGGGAAGCGCAATTTGTCACTGCGGGTATTCTATGACCTTCATCTCGCCCCAATTCACGCCCGCTCTTGCTTCTGTTTCGAGGGGGATGCTCATCGGGTAGGCATTTGCCATCGTCTCCTGGACGACCTGCGCGGCCTTCAGCATTTCCTTTTCAGGACATTCCAGCACCAACTCATCATGCACTTGCAGCAGCATTTTTGCCCTCAGTCCGGCCGCTTTGAGCGCATCTGGAATTTTGAGCATGGCGATCTTCATGATGTCTGCCGCTGTGCCCTGGATCGGCGCATTGATGGCTTCGCGTTCCTCGCGGTTCTTCATCTGGACGTTGGACTTGCCCTGTAATGCCGGGAAGTAGCGCCTGCGCCCAAGCAGGGTTTCCACGTAGCCGATCTCGGCGGCTTGACGGCGCATGCCGTCCAGATATTTTTTGACCCCGGGGAATTTTCTGAAATAGGCTTTGACAAAATCCTCCGCCTCGGCAAGCGTCAACTCGGTGGAGCGGGTCAGCCCAAATGCCGACATGCCGTAGATCAATCCAAAGTTGATGGCTTTGGCATGGCGGCGCATATCCTTGGTGACTTTGTCCAGCTCGATGTCGTAGATCGCCGCCGCAGTCGTGGCGTGGATGTCTTCCCCCGCGCGGAAGGCGGCCAGCATGGCTTCATCCTCCGCCATGTGCGCGACGATGCGTAATTCGATCTGTGAGTAATCCACCGAGAGCAGGACGCTGCCTCTGTGCGCGATGAAACCATTTCGGATTCGCCGTCCCTCTTCAGTACGGATGGGGATTTGCTGTAAATTAGGATTGTTTGATGAAATTCTTCCTGTTACAGCGCCTATTTGACTATATGATGTGTGAACACGCCCTGTCTTTGAGTCGACAGCAGGAGGTAAAGCATCTGCATATGAGAACTTAAGTTTTGCAAGTTCGCGATAGTTTAACATCATTTCTAAAATTGGATGTTGTTCTCTCATATCTTCAAGTACACCAGCAGCGGTGGAATAAAACCCGGTTGCGGTTTTACGCCCCATTGGCTTTAGGCGTAAATGATCAAAAAGGACTTCTGAGACTTGTTGGGGTGAATTGAGATTGAAAGTTTTTCCAGCGGATTCGTGAACTTGTTTTTCAATATTCGCTAATCGCTCTCCTAATTCCTGCGCCAATTCTTTAAATAGTGGTAAATCTATCAAAACACCTGTCATTTCCATTTCTGCCAGCACAACAGTCAGAGGCATATCAATTTCATTCAGAATTTTTGTGCCGTTCACACGTTCCAATTCCTTTAGCAAAATGGGCATCAGGCGCAGGGTGGTTTCGGCATCGGCGGCGGCGTAACCGGCAACGGTCTCGATTGCCACATCCGCCATGCTGATTTGCTTTTTGCCCTTGCCGATCAACTCTTCGATGTGTGTCATCTCTTCATCCAGTTTTATGGCGGCGAGATTTTTCAACCCCAGATTGCGCGAGGCTGGGTCAAC
>JAUXWL010000078.1 GCA_030680155.1 Anaerolineales bacterium | reverse complement strand
TTGCTGGTTTGAACCTCTGAGCCTTTGACTCTTTTATAACCTTTCGCAAAACGAACAGCCCCGCTTCTCTGCCTCGATGATGGCTTGGTCGCTGGACCAGAAGAAATTTTCCTCGCCGATGGTTTGTACGAGTCCGCCGCGTTCCATCATTTGTTTCGCGTTGTCATGGACACCTGCGAACATGAGCGTGCCGCCCTGTGTGTGGAGTTTCTCATGCAGGCGGTGAATGGCTTCAATGCCGGCTGTATCGATCAGGGAGACGCCGCGCATGGACAGGATCAACGCGTGAGTATCCTTTAGGTTGGAGAATGCTTCATTAAATTGACCCGTCGCCGCGAAGAAGAGCGGACCTGTGAGAAAGGCGACTTTCACATGCCGGCATTGTCCTGCTGTTTCGATCCCCTTTTGTTTGAGACGTTCCGTATCCACGTCCTGTACGCTGATCTCAATGCTGGCGATCTTATTGAGGAAGACTGCGCCTGCGAGAAACGAACCTAGCAGGATGGCTTGCGTCAGGTCGAGGACGATGGTGGCGAGCATGGTAATGGTGAAGGCGATCATGTCGGTCTTGAAGCGTTTGCCGAAGATGAATTTGATCGCATCCCATTCGTTCATGCGGATGGCGGTGACCATCAAGACGCCCGCCAGTGCGGCGAGCGGAATCCGCTCCATGAAGGCGGTGAAGAGGAACATGGAGAGCAAAATCCCGATGGCATGGACAATGCTGACAAGGCGCGTCTGTCCGCCCGATTTGATGCCCACGCTGGAGCGTGCGATGGCGGCCGTGGCAGGGACTCCGCCAAAGAAGGGGATGACCATGTTGCCGACGCCCTGCGCGATCAATTCCTGATTTGCCTGCATACGGATGCCTGTCATATTCGAGCCGACTGCACCCGCTAATAATGATTCCACTGCGCCCAGGGCGGTAATCGTCAGGATGGGGGCGATGAAATCGGGAAGATTCGTCCAGGGGATGTTGGAGAGCGAAAGGCGAGATTGGAGAATTAGAGATTGGGGGATGGCTCCGATTGCTGGGGCAGACCAATTCAAGGTCCAGGAAAGAAGCGTGGCGAGGATGAGCCCGAGCAGTGAAGCGGGAAATTTTGCACTCCATTTTTTCGGCATGAAAAGCATCGTCGCAATAACGGTCAAACCGAGAGCCAGAGACTGGAAGCTGGGGGTAAATCCGCCGTTGAAAAACCCTAAAAATTTCTGGGCGGCGGTTTCAACGGCAGGAGTTTTGATGCCGAGGAAATTGTCGATCTGACCGATGAAGATGATGAGGGCGATGCCCGACGTGAAGCCGCTGATGACGGGCGCGGGGATGAAGGCGATGAAGCGCCCGAGGCGCATGATGCCGATCAGCAATAACAGCAAACCTGAAAACAGACCCGCGACCCAGATTCCTTCAAGTCCGTAGCGCTGCACGAGCACGATCAGCACCGCCGACATTGCGCCCGTTGGGCCTGAGATCTGAAATGGCGCGCCCGTGAGCGCCCCCATGATGAAGCCCGCGAGGATGGCCGTGACCAGCCCTGCCGCGGCGGTTGCGCCCGATGCGACTCCGAAGGCGAGCGCCAATGGCAGCGCAACTGCGGCAACAGTGAGGCCCGCGAGCAGATCCTGCTGGAATTTGGCAAGTGAATAGTTTGAGAACTCGTCCTTGTACAGGCGAGTTAGGGAACGTCTTGGCATATTTAATTCTCCGAAAAATAAATAGATGTTCCCAAAAGCTCATGCTCCCCCAAGGCGT
>JAUXWL010000072.1 GCA_030680155.1 Anaerolineales bacterium | reverse complement strand
TTAAGTAAGGAACAAAAACATGAAACAAAACCATCCCTCCACCCATTTTGGAAAAATCATCAGCCTGATCGTGTTCGTGGCTGTGTCCTTCTCGATGCTTGGCGCTCCCGCCACATCCCCTGTGGTCGCACAGGAACCCACCCCCACCGCTGACGGGGATGTCTCCGGTCAGATTGTCGGCCCCGATCTGGTAGTGACCAGCCTCGAAGTCCAGTCACCGGATGTGGAATTAGATTCCAATATTTATGAGAACGACGATGTTTATGTATTTATGGCCGTGGAGAACCTGGCGGATAACCCTGCGGGGGCCTACACGATCAATATCTATAGAGATGGGACATATATCGCATGTACGGATACCAATAGGAATTACTATTTTGAATCTGCGGGGCTGGAAGCTGGTGCGGCTGATTTCCCGGAACTCAGGATCCCTGCAGGAATATTGGCTGCCGGCACCCATACCATTACAGTCTATGCAGATAGCGGCTGCGGAATTTCTGAGATAAACGAAGCAAATAATATCCTCACAGTAGGATTTACCGTCAATCCCATACCGGTGGCGGCCCCTGAGCATGATAATGTTGAAAATGCCAAAGAGGTCACGACCCTGCCCTACACCGATACGGTGAATGTGCGCGGCGCCACTCGCCATGCCACTGACCCGACGAATATCAGCTGCACTCTATCAGATGGGACCCCTGTAAATAGAATTGCGGGGATGGCTTCGGTCTGGTATCGGTATACAGCCACCTCAAACACCACGATATTTATTGATACATTCGGATCGAGTTATGATACCTATATTGCCGTCTGGCAGGGACTGCCGGATACTACCTACCTGGGGTGTAATGACGACAGCGGCAGTGTATTCCAATCTTATTTGACGTTGAGTGTAACCAGCGGCACAACCTATTATTTTGAAGTTGCCCAGTACAGCAATGACATTACCAACGTAAGCGCTGCCTCGCTGGGGAAATCCTTCTCCGATGTGGACGCCCAGGCAGGAGGTGAACTTCAATTGCATGTATACAGTTTTAGTTTTTTTATATATCTGCCAGTTGTATTTTCGAACTATACGCCATAGCTAAATTTGGACACCCAATTTTTTTATTAACCGACCTTACACGGTGCCATGCTGAGTAAAACCATGGCGGAAAAAGACGCCGTTCACATCGTCCCTTGTGGGGAAATCAAAAGAAACAAGAGCTTCAGCCACAGATTTACCCTACGGGCACGATGTCGCGAATTCACACGGATTTTTTAAACCAATTCGCGAAAATTCGTGTAACACCTGCACTCCCGAAAAGGCATCGGGACGATGTGGCGCGCGGCGCAAGTGTCCGTGGCAAAAGGTTTTGAAACCCCTTGTTTCTTGTTAGCGGAGCGACATCGTGCCCGACACTCCCTGGCGCTGCCCGCCACATTGTCCCCGAAGCGGAACTGCGTAAGGTGGGTTCTTAAGAAAGAAACTCCACTTTGTGGAATGACCATCAGAATCCGAGCAATGGCGTTGCAGCTATTTATGCATCTTGTGATGCGGTCTTAATGCGAAAGGTGCGAATTGAGCAAATTTTCGCGAAAACATTTAGAAATACGCGTCCTTCGCCTTTTCGCGGAATTCGCGTTAAGATTTTCCTGACTTTGCAAAAGCCCTGTGTGGCTCTTGTCTAACACTTGTCTGTTCTGTTGCAGCAATTCCAAATCTGAATCTAACAATCTCAACGCAAAGCCGCCAAGACGCTAAGATTTTGACCTTTCCTCGACGGAATCGGCAAGAGTACCATCTGGCGCAGGGGCAATCCTAAAAAAGCCTTGCGGCCTTGCGTCT
>JAUXWL010000069.1 GCA_030680155.1 Anaerolineales bacterium | reverse complement strand
GCCGCCGAGGGCGGTAATGTCGGCTGCGTTTTGGGTGCGGCGTTCTTCAAGAAAGGCATTGCCTCCGTCTACTGCAAGGGCGGCGATGGAAACCAAACCAATGATGGAAAACACGATAAGAATGAGCGCCTGTCCGCGCTCATTCTTATCGTGTTTATTTTTATGCCGTGTTCCTGCAATTGACATTCTATTTGGTCAGTTCAATGGACGGCGGCACCGTGATGACGTGGTTTTCATTCTCGTTGTAGGTAATGTCGATGCTTGCACTGCCGGAGAGGGAAATGGTAAAGCACATGAGTTGGCTGTTTACATCATAGGATGTATTGTTGCCTTCAAGCGAGCAGTGTGAAGTCGGCGCCCAGATCGATCCGGTAAAGACTGAGCCTGCCGCACCGTTCATGTTAAGCGGGCTCGTGTTTCCCGATGGGATGAAGAAGAGGATGTTCTGCAAGTCTTCGGGGGCATTTGGATCAGAGATCGCATGCAGGTTGAGGGTGGATGAGCCATTCAGGGTAATGCCGCCATTTTCGGTCATGATCAAAACGCCTTCGGTGAATTGATCATGCTGTCCATTATTATTCACATCAGATGTAATTACCCAATTACTGTTCAGGCGAAAATCATCGTCAATACAGTACACACCCTTTTGCATTAATAAAGTTCCCGAGGGGGAAGTGCTTGGAAAGTCGCCGTTATAGTAGCCAGGGGTGGCGCTGTATATCCTTGGGCTGCTTGAAATTTCAGTAATTTGGCCTCGTTCGTTGGGGTCGATCTGCCCATTTCCGTTCAAGTCACAGGTTGGGTTGGGGAAGACAATGGGAGGCGGGCAGGGCATTGGTACTCCGCAACCTCCTTGCGGGGGGGGAGAGACAGAGCCAACTGCATAGCTGGGGTCATCTCCGACGGAACATACTCCATACTCTACATCCATGGTGGCGGAGCCATTTTGGTTGAATGCGCCGTCACAGTCGGAGTTTATGAACACTCCGGAGCCGCCGACGATGGAGGTCGAAGAACCGCTGATAGTGAAGGGGTCCTTAGGCCACTGATGATCGCCTTTGCAGCCGCACATCAGGGAGACCATGGCATTGCCTAACATGGTGGGGTCCACAGTACCGGGTTTTGCCTGCGCAATGGAGATGACCTGGTTGGTGATGAATTCCACACCAACAATGCGGGCGAAGAGCGTTTCCACGATCGATGTGATCCGTACAAGGATATATTCCGAGTTGTTGGCGTATTCACCACAGTCATCGAGTGCGGGAGCTTCCTCACATCCGTATACTTCCACATTAATTAGATCGTCGCTGGTGCTGTTGTCTGCGAATAGGTCTATGAATCCATTTTCTCCAGCGATGAGCATACCAGCGCTTTGCCAGGGTAGTTCGTTACGAACCTTGGCGCGGGCAGCGGCAAAGGCAGCGGTATCCGCCGCATTTTGGGCATGGCGGCGATCGGAGAATGCCAGCCCACCGTCAACGGTAAGCCCGGTCATTGCGATCAACCCAACTATCGCAAAGACGATCAGGATTAACGCCTGTCCGCGTTCGTTCTTTTTGTTGGGTATGTTTCTGTTGTTCATAATATGTTCCTCAACTTTCTAGTTACAATAGGGGGTTAGGATGGTATCGGTCACGCTGGCAGTGAGAGTGATGTCATTATCGCCGATCATGGGCCCAACTAGGGGCAAGGCAATGACATGGTTGTAGGTAATGGTTACAGTGATCGAATTTGGAACTGGAACGCCTCCAGTTACAGTTAATCCCTCGCATTTTTTTGAAGGATTGCTCCAGCTCACTCCAATATCACCTGCAGTGAGCTGGACGACATCAGAAGCAGCGTCAATGGCTCGCGCCTTCATGCCAGCTTCATCTGTCGGAGTAATGGAGCCGTAGAGGGCGCCCTCCTGTGCCGCGTCGCGGATGGTCACGTATTGGAAGAGCGCCAGGCTGAACTCCACCGCGCCGAGGAGCAGCATCAGAATAACGATCAGGCTGATGGCAAGCTCCACCAGGCTTTGACCTCGCTCACCTTTTCTGGATTTGTTCATGCTTTTCTTCATGCTCGTGTCCCTTATGGATTACTGAGCGGACCACAGCCGGCTTCATCGAAGGTCAGGGTCATGCCGGTGATGGTCGGCTTGTTCTGTGTGAATGTCATTTTTAGAATGGTGACGCCTTCGTTGATCGTCCAGGTACCGGAGATGGTTTTGGAGCCGGATTTATCCGCGGGTGACCAGGCGGCGATGGTTGTGCCTGAAGGCAGTTCCACGCTGCTCAAATACGTGTTGCTCTGGGTGCTCCAGGAAATGGAAATAACCTTGACGGTTAGCTGGGACCCCACATTATTGGTGATGGTCCAGGTAGCGACTTTGCTGCTGTTTGCAGTTACCGGGGGGCTCAGGGTCAATGTGCCGGTGGTGCAGATGTTCGACGACACCGTAACGGAAGGCAGATTCGAAGAGGGGACTGGGTTTCCTGCATCCATTGCCGTTGCAGCAGTGATGGTGTTGGTGATTGTGTTCGATGTAGTGTAGCTATTCTGGCAGGATGTGGAAGCGCCCGACTCAAGGGGGAACGCCCCAATGCACTCAAATGACCCAAAGAGGCTGGATGTAATATTAAGCGGAGCGTCAAGCGGCTTACCGCCTGTATTTGTGATGGTATAGGTAAAGTTAACTGGCGTCGCCGACTGCGTGATCGAGGTTGGGCTGGCAACCAGACCCAATGAAAAACGCGCGCCTGAGAAAGTAAGCACCTTGAAACTTGCGGGGTCCGATTGCACAGGCGAACCTCCGAAACTAGCGGAAGCGCTGCCTGTATTTATGATGGAGCCGGCAGTTACATCCTCGTCGGTCACTGTGTAGCTGGCGGTGCAGTCAAGTGAAGCCTCGGGCGCCAGGGTTGCCTGCGCTGAGCAAGTGAAGGTAAATTTGTCATCGGTAACTGTGAATGGTACCGAAAGCGTAACATTGCCATTATTTGTCAATGTGTAGGTGTAGTCGATGTTTGTGCCGGCTGTTATTGTTTCAGATGGCGGGGTGGGCGATGACGGCGTTGCTGTTATGACCGCTCCAAGCGACTTAACCTGCGAAATAGGGAGACTGAAATTCACTGTATTTGATGAGATCGTTGAACCGTTCTCCGCAGTTGCATTAACCGTGTTGACGATATATCCGCCAGCGTCCATGATCGCCTGCGATAAGGGATATTCGACTGTACAGGAAACGGATTCGCCGGCCGGGATGGTCCCACTGCACGTAATCGTGGGGGTGATTGAACTGGTGACGTTCAATGAATTTGCTGTGCTTGTGCTCGTATTTCGAATGGTATAGGTAAAGTATATGATGTCCGTGCTCTTGGTGGCTGTAATTGGGTTTGCGGTGACCTTTAGGAAAAGCGGGGTTGTGATCACGGTTGCGGTGGCTGTATTGGATGTCCACGTGGAGGCATCATAAAGATAGATCGCGCTGATTGTTGCCTGGTTTGTAACCAGTCCATTGTTGATGTCGTTGTTTGTAAGTTGATAAGTGCCGTAACAGACAACATAGTCTCCAGGAGCAATGCTGTCAGGCGCCCCGGGACAGCTAAAGTTCGATGCCTTATTGTCAATTATGGTATAAGGGAAGTTGAGCGTAACGTTACCTGTGTTCACCGCGGTATAGGTGTAGGTGATGGTTGCGCCGACTGCCGAGGCGGCTTCGGGATCCGGATCGATGCTCAATGTCAGTTTTGGGAGCGGCGAAGTGCTAATGGTAGTACCAGCTGAATTGACAGACGGTATTCCATTCGCTTTTGCGGTCGCCAGATTAGTGACCGAGCCTGCATCCAGATCAGCTTGCGTGATTTGGTAGGTCCCGGTGCAGGTAATGGGGGTGCTTTGTGTAATGGCGCCGCCAGGGCAACTTATGTTTGTCACTGTATTATCTGTAATTACATAGGAGGGTGACAGGTCGCCACCCCCAGTGTTGCTCAACGTGTATGTGTACGTAATGATCTCCCCAACCGTTGTGTAAAGACTAGGCGAGGCAGTGACAGCGATATTCAACCTGCCAGTATTGGTTCCCTCAAAACCTATGGCAGGAGCGGTCACAAAAATGGATACGGAAGCCAGGAGCGTGCGCGCGCTCTCCGAATGGATCGTGAACGGTTCAAGCGGAACGATGGGCACGATCGGCTGCCATTGTGCTTCCACGCTGACACGAATACGATGTCCGTTGACAGCTGGACCATAGTTCGGGCAGATTGGCTTTGTATCCACATCTTCCGGGCCCTTGTCGTAGGTGATTAGGATATTCTGAAAATCATTAATGAACCCAACGCTTTGGGCGGCGGCTTCGATGCCGGCGCAATCCTGATAATAGGGGACGCCATTTGGACCCGTCCCTGTGGCAGAGCCATAGCGCACTGCCTGGCGCGCCGCTGTAACGGTGGAGGCGTAGATAAAAGTCAACCGCCCGGTTTCCAGCAGTCCGTAGAGCAAGGTGAGAAGCAGCGGCAGGGCAAGGGCGAATTCCAGCATTGCCTGTGCGCGGGTCTTTTTGGGTGAAATTTGTTCTAATCTGTTCATGCGATTTTTCCTTGAGTAAATAATACAATAAAACGAAGGCTGCTGGTAACCTTACTTTGGCACTATGGCTGTGATCATGCCCGGCAGGAACATGATCAGGAATGCGCTCATCACAAAGAACGGCCCGTACGGCATAAAGACCATCAAGACATTTTCCTTGTAGCGCCGCACGATAAGCATAAATAAAACCAGGATCACGCCGAATATGCCGCCAAGCAGGATGCCCAGTAACAGCCCAAACCAGATGAGGGGCCACCCAAGCATAAGACCGAGAATCGCGGCGAGGATCACGTCGCCTGCGCCGAGCGCCTCCTCATCGTCCGCTTCCAAGCCCTGCGCGCGCATGCGTCTCGCACGGATACGGGAAAATAACACGCCAAAATAATAGAACAAAAGCATAATCAGGAAACCGGCCAGTCCGCCCAGCAGGGTGGGGAAAAGCCCATTGGAAACAAGACCAACTCCCAGTCCGAGCAGCGAACCGACAATGCTGGTTGGGTGCAGGATCAGGCGGCGCTCCATGTCGATCACAAAGATGGTCCCAAAATAGATCAGGACGGCAAATCCCAGCCAGTATCCAAACTTTGACGGCGGCTGGATCCATGTATACACACTGATAATGGCGAGAATCAGTGGTGTTGCCCATGTCCGCAATGTCCGTGCATGTCCATTTTTGCAAGGTCTGATGAGCAGGTAGTTCTGCCATGTGAATGGTGTGTTGCATTGCGGGCAGGAAGGCTGGCTGAAGTTTCTCGTAATGGGCAACACGTCGGCGAAATAATTAACCATCCACCCTGCAAACCATCCCATTACGATTGGGAATAATAATGATATGTTCATTCGAGATAATTATAATCCGAATAAGGTCGGCGAAATGCGATAAATTCAATGTAAGTCAACTGTAATGTTTTGACGAATTCATAAAAGCACCTTACAATCCTGATTGGTTCAAGGAGAAGAAAACATGGAAGAATTTGTCATTGAAGGTGGGGTTCCGTTAAAAGGGGAAGTAACCCCATCCGGTAATAAAAATGCAGCCCTGCCGTTGCTTTCTGCTTGTTTGTTGACGGAGGAACCGGTGGCGCTTCACAATATTCCGCAGATCCGGGATGTGCTTGCCATGCGGAAACTGCTTGAAAGCCTTGGTTCTGTATTTGAAGAAATCGACTCCAACACCTGGCGGATCACCACCCGTGATTTGACCGCCTCTCACCTGGACCCGGAACTGTGCCGCCGCATCCGGGCATCGATCCTCGTTGCAGGGCCTGTGCTCGCGCGCACCGGGGAAATTCGTCTGCCTCCCCCCGGCGGCGATGTGATCGGCCGCAGGCGGCTTGATACGCATATCTTTGCACTGCGAGCCCTGGGTGCGGAGATCAACTATGACCGCGTTTTCGACATCCGCTCAGCGGGCAGGCTGCGTGGCGCAGATATTCTATTGGATGAAGCCAGCGTAACCGCCACCGAAAATGCGGTCATGGCGGCTGTACTTGCAAAAGGCGTTACAAATATTCGGAATGCCGCTTCTGAACCGCATGTTCAGGAATTGTGTAATTTTCTCAATGTTTTGGGCGCCCAGATCGAAGGGATAGGGTCGAATACACTGCACATTACCGGTGTGGAGCGCCTTCACGGCGGCGACTACACCATCGGCCCAGATTTGTTGGAAGTGGTCAGTTATATCGGTGCGGCGGTTGTCACACACGGCAGTATTCGCATTCACAATGCTGGTGTGCAACACCTGGAAATGGTGGGGCAGGTGTTTCATCGTTTTGGCGTCCACTGGCAGGTGGATGGGAGCGATATCATCGTCCCCGCAGAGCAATCCCTTACCGTACTTTCTGATCTTGATGGGGCAGTCCCTGAGATAAAAACAAATGTTTGGCCCGCGTTTCCAACCGACCTGACCAGCATTGCCATTACAGTGGCGACACAGGCCTCCGGCTCGGTACTGTTCCACGATTGGATGTTTTCAGGAAGGATGTACTTTACCGATAAGTTGGTGGGGATGGGGGCCCGGATCATTTTGTGCGATCCGTACCGCTGTTTGGTGCAGGGTCCCACCCAGTTGTATAGCGAAAAACTGGAGAGTCCTGATATCCGCGCAGGTATGGCGCTCTTATTGGCTGCGCTGGCCGCGGAAGGTACATCGAAGATCAGGAACATCGTTCAGATCGAACGCGGTTACGAACGTGTGGATGAAAAATTGAAAAGTTTAGGTGCGAAGATATCCCGCGAGATCGAGTAAAAAAAAGAAGCCGCTGTGCAGCGGCTTCTTTTTTACATGTTTGTGTTTATTACGGCACAACGATGACTTCAGGTTTGATCTTCACCACGAACAAGTGGTTGTCTCCCACGCGGTTGTTGACGTACCCGGAGGCGTTGCCGGATTTATTGCCGCCGTAATTGATCAGGGCATAGGCATAATATTGTCCCTTGGGTATGGAGACGGTAAGTTTCTGATTCTTGGTTAGGTAGTAGGTGAGGAAGCCGCACTGACCATGGGCGTTTCCAGAAAGCCACAGCGACATTGTGACGCTTCCACCTGTTTCGTTCTCAATGCGGATACTCGATTGCGGTCCAGCCTCTGCTACATTCAAGGGTCCTTCACAATTACCCTGTGTTTGAGATTGAGTGGTCGCTGTTGGGATGATGATCTCCAGCGTTGGTTCTGGCAACGGGGTAAAGGTCGGCAGTGGGGTGGGGCTGGGGGTCTCGGTCGGTGGGACCGGTGTGTTTGTAGGGATGGCTTCCTGGGTCATCGCCACCATCGTCCATGCGGCGGCTTCGGCTGTACCTTGCACATCCTCTGGCGATAGCGTGGGAGTACCCTGTGGCCCGCAGGCTGTCAGAACGACAGCGAGCAGTATAAAAATCGGAATTATTTTCTTGATCATTTTTTGTGTCTCCATTTATTTTTTATTTAATAGTGATGCGGTCTTTTAGTAATGTGATGGCCAGTTCCCCGCCTTTGGAAAGCGAGAAGCTGCCTGTAAATTGCCGCCCGCCTATCCAGGCAACATACGTATATTTTCCAGCCGGGGCATCGGCTTCAACCAGCTTTTTGACCGGGTACTCAAGGATCGTCACCAGTCCGCCAACCGTCACACAGCGCAGGGAAATATACGCTTCCACATTTGCCTTGTTTTGGATCGTGATAACTCCATAAGGAATTGCGGGAGGCAGTGTGCCATGCGCCAGTGGCTGCGGAGTTTTTGTGGGGGTAAGCGGGTCGAGTGTTGCGATTGGTGTTCCAGCGGTAAGCGCGGCTGGTTCAAGAGTCGCGCTTGTTTGTCCATCTGTGCCGGGCGTTCCTGTGCCGAGGGTTGCGGTAAGCGTCAACAAAATCGGGTTGGGTGTTTCCGTGGGTGTTTCGGGAATGGGCGTCTCGGTTGCCGTCACAATGACGGGCGTTTCTGTTGGCAGGGCGGTCTCTTTCGGCAGGGCTTCGAGCGTTTGCTGGGACATGACGGCTGCTGTGGCTTGAAGCGCATCTTCCGAGATCGGGGTTGGGGTATTCTCAGCGGCCTGCGGTGCGGTTGGCAGGCAGGCGCTCAGCGTGATCGCCAACAGGATGACCAGGATGGATATTTTTTTCATAGCGCCCAACTCCCTGTTGAGTGTCCTGTTAATTTGTCTGGCTAACAACATCCAGGAACTGCGTCACAACTTCGCGCAGCATCTTTTCGGGCAATGCGCCCACCTGACGATGCACCACCTTGCCGCCAGCGACAAACAACAGAGTGGGGATTCCCTGAATGCCGAATTTTTGCATCCATTGGGAATGGTCATCTGTGTTGACCTTGGCGACGATCAACTTGCCGTCCATTTCTTTTGCGAGTTTATCGAGTGTGGGGGCGATCATCTTGCAGGGGTTGCACCACGGCGCCCAAAAATCCACGATAACGGGCACAGACGACTGCATGACGACATTTTCGAAGGATTCATCTGTAATGTGAATAGGTTCTGCGGACATATATTTTCCTTTTTAATCAACTTTCTTTTTCAAGCGGTTCAATTAGCCGAAAAAGTATAACATAAAATCCCTGATATAATCGCCGCCCATGAGCATACTCTCGCGTTGGAAAGATGGTCTTTCACGTACAAGCAAGGCCGCATTCGGTCAGATCGCATCCCTGCTCGGCGCTTCCGAGATCACAGATGAAACCTGGGATGACCTCGAAGCGCTTTTAATCCAGGCAGATTTGGGAATCGAGACGACTGTATCCATTCTTGATTCACTCAAACGCATCACGCGGACCGAGGGCTTGGTCCGCGCCATTGAGCTTTCCTCTGCGCTGAAGCAGGAGTTGCGCTCCCGCCTCGTCCCGCCGCCTGCGCTCGATTTTTCACCCAAGCCGATGGTCGTTCTTGTCGTTGGGGTGAACGGTTCGGGAAAGACCACCACCATCGCAAAACTGGCTTCGCGCTTTCATGGCGAGGGCAGAACAATACTGCTTGGCGCGGCGGATACCTTCCGTGCCGCAGCGATGGACCAGCTTCAGGTTTGGGGAGACAGGCTCAAGGTCGAGGTGGTGGCGGGCGCTCCCGAGTCAGACCCTGGTGCGGTGGCGTTCAATGCCGTTCAGGCAGGAGTCGCCCGCAGCATGGACATTGTCATGATCGATACGGCGGGACGTTTGCATACCCGTTTCAATCTAATGGAGGAGTTGAAGAAGGTGAACCGCGTGGTGGGCAAGGCTCTGCCTGGAGCGCCTCACGCTGTCTGGTTGGTATTGGATGCGACCACGGGGCAAAATGCCTTGCAACAGGCGCGCTCTTTCAAGGAAGCCGTGAATGTGACGGGAGTGATATTATCAAAATTGGATTCATCGGCCCGGGGCGGCATGGCGTTTGCGATCCAACGTGAATTGGGGCTGCCGATCTTGTTTGCAGGTTTGGGCGAAAAGCCCGAAGACCTGACGCCTTTCGACCCTGATGCCTTTGTGGATGGAATACTTTCGAGTAACTAGGAGATATCATGCAGGATTTATTACAGCGTTTGAATGCAGCGAATGAATTGACCCAGCAATTATTGGAGCGTCTTTGACCTGACGGGCAGAGAAAATCAACTTTCACAACTTGAGACGGAAAGCGAAGCGGCCAATTTTTGGAATGACAATGCAACCGCCCAGCGGGTGATGAAAACCATCTCTTCTCTGCGCAATGAATTGGATTCGTGGAAGACGCTCCAGCAGCAGATCCGCGACCTGACTGATCTGGCGAATTTGGGGGACGAATCCCTGCGCGCGGATATGGAAGTGGAGATTGCCAAGCTCGAAGCCGATCTTGAGAAGCGATCATTTGCGATGATGCTTTCAGGTCCCTACGACCACGATGACGCTATTTTAGCCATTCACGCAGGCGCGGGCGGCACCGACTCTCAGGACTGGGCGGATATGTTGCTGCGGATGTATCTGCGCTGGGCGGAGGATCATAACTTTGAAGTGGAGATGGTAGATTCCACGCCCGGTGAAGAGGCTGGGATTAAAAGTGTCACCCTCGCCGTAGGCGGACGCTATGCGTTTGGATATTTGCGTTCCGAAAAAGGTGTGCATCGCCTGGTTCGTCTTTCCCCATTTGACACAGCGCACCGCAGGCATACCTCGTTTGCGCTGGTTGAGGTTTTGCCTCAGGTTTCGATGGACGAGGCCAATATTGAGATCAGCCCAAATGATATTAAATTAGATGTATTCCGTTCGTCTGGCGCAGGCGGACAAAGTGTGCAGAAAAACTCCACTGCGGTTCGTCTCACGCATCTCCCAACGGGGATTGTTGTGACTTGTCAAAACGAACGCTCCCAAATCCAGAACCGTGAGTTTGCCATGCGGATTCTTCGCGCGCGTTTATTGGAGCTGCGTCAGGCAGAGCGGGAAGAGGAGCGCGCTGTGCTGCGTGGTGAATACACCAAGGCGGAGTGGGGGAGCCAGATCCGCTCGTATGTGCTGCATCCCTACCAGATGGTAAAGGATCACCGCACCGATTTTCAGGCTGGCAATGCCCAGTCTGTGTTGGATGGCGATCTGGATGCGTTTATGGAGTCTTTTTTGAGAAGCAGCAGCAATAAGTAGCGCGTCTCGTTAAACCAAAAAGAGCGGACGATTGCCGTCCGCTCTTTTTGGTTAGCCTCCGGTGGGGAGACGATTTTCGAGAGTGTCGTTGAAGAGTTTTTCGTGTTCTTCGGAAGTTGACTTGATGGATTTGCGGCGGACCTTGCTGCGTCCTTTTGCTTTTTCCAACGCCTCCTGCCAGGCGATCTGCATGGCGGTGTACTGCGGCTCGTTGGTAACATCCTTTTCCATCTCGTAATGTTCTTCTTCCTTCTTGCCTTTGCGCTTGCCCTTGCTTTTGCGATCTTCGCCATGTTCAGGTTTGAACTCTTCGACGGCTTCAGCCTGCAAGGCTTTCATGCTCAGGCGGATCTGTCGCTTACGGCGATCTACATCGAGAACTTTCGCTTCGATCTCTTCGCCTTCCTTGAGCACTTCGCTGGCAGTCTTGACGTAGCCATGCGTCAATTCGCTGACGTGGATGAGTCCGGGGCGCTCTGCGCCGAAGTCTACAAATGCGCCATAGGTCTCGAGTCGGACAACCTTGCCTTTTACGATCAGGTCAGGCTGGATCTCCTTCCACTCAAAGGTGAGGGGTTCGATCATGGTCAGTTCGATGCGATCCTTGCGGACGCGTTTGACCCAGACTTCGACTTCCTGCCCTTCCTTAACAACATCTTCCACTTTGTTGATTTCGTTCTGGCTGAGTTGTGAGATGTGGATGACACCGGGTAAGCTTTGCCCGATGTCCACAAGCGCCCCCGCGAGTGTGGTCTTCAATATTTTGCCGCTAAGTTTTGTTTTTGGTTCGAGCGCAACGGCGGGCGCATTGTCAAGTGTATCCATAATTTATCTCCTACTGTTTGAAATAATGCCGAGGGAGGATTATACCTGTCTGACAAAAAACCGTCAATGCAAGGATGGCTTTTTGAAAATGGGTGTTGGCGGCTTGTAAAGCCAGTAGTGTGTACGCAAAGGTTGTCAGCGGCAGTCGCTCAAGCCGCCGTCCTCGGCGGCGTTTTGCGAGGGAAACCCTGCGCCGGGGACGGCGCAGGGAGCAAATTGCCTGACATGTTTTGCATGCACACAGCCAGTATTTGCCACTTGCCGATTGCGCCGCTGCTGTGTATAATCGCGCAATCAAAAGCAATGATGGGAACGAGTAAACCGCTCAAGACGGGCAGCGAGTCCGAAGTCAGGTGTGAAGCGGATACGATCAAGACGGTTGAAAATCCTCCCGAAGCTGTGAAGCAGAAATCAGTGATCAGTGGCTGAAAGTAAGTGAGCCGAGTTTGTTCCTCGTTACCAGAACAGGATGATGGTTGTCATCCAATGAGTGTTCATCTTCGGATGAAAACCAGAGTGGTACCGCGTGAGCCTTGCTCTCGTCTCTGTGTGAGATGAGAGCTTTTTATTTTAATTTCACCGTCATTGCGAGCGCGAAGCGCGAAGCAATCTTTTTTTGGCAGGGATTGCTTCACCGCAAAAAGAAAGAGCGCGGCTCGCAATGACTAAAACCAGGAGACTAACCCATGTTCAAAACAGTCAACCAAAAACTTGATGTGCCCGCGATGGAAGAAGCCGTGCTGAAGATGTGGAAGAAACACGAGATCTTCAAAAAGACCAGCGAGCAGCGCGAGGGCAAGCCCGAATATGTATTTTACGAAGGACCGCCCACCGCCAATGGACGCCCCGGCGTGCATCATGTGCTGGCACGAGCGTTCAAGGATATGTTCCCGCGCTACAAGATCATGCGCGGATATAACGTCTCGCGCCGCGGCGGCTGGGATACGCATGGCTTGCCTGTTGAGATCGAAGTTGAAAAGCAACTCGGCTTCACCAACAAACAGCAGATCGAAGAATACGGCATCGACAAGTTCAATGAACTCTGCCGTAAATCCGTTTTCACCTACATTCAAGAGTGGGAGAAACTCACCGACCGCATCGCCTTCGGTGTGGATCTCGACACTGCCTACGTCACCTACACCAACGACTACATCGAATCGGTCTGGTGGATATTGAAGAATTTCTGGGAGAAGGACCTGCTCTTCAAGGGATACAAGATCGTGCCGTATTGCCCGCGCTGCGGAACGCCTCTCTCCGACCATGAAGTTGCCCTCGGTTACGACGATGCGACCGACCCTTCGATTTTTGTGCGCTTCCCGCTGGCAGACAAGCCCGACACCTCATTGCTGGTGTGGACGACCACCCCATGGACGCTGCCTGCCAACGTCGCTGTTGCCGCGCACCCCGATGTGGATTACGTGACCGTCGAACGCGACCACGATGGCACGACAGAGAAGCTCATCCTGGCCAAGAACCTGCTCGAAAAGGTATTCCGAGGCGAGGAAGTCAAAGTCGTTGATTCGTTCAAGGGTAAAAAGTTGAAGGGACTGAAATATCAGCCGCTCTTCACTTTTGTGCCTGTAGATAAGCCCGCGCATTATGTCGTGCTGGGTGATTTCGTCACAACGGAAGACGGCACAGGCCTCGTGCATCAGGCTCCCGCCTTCGGCGCAGAAGACATGGAAATGTCGAAGCTGTACGATCTGCCCGTTTTGCTGACCGTTCTGCCAGACGGCACATTCATCCCTGAGATCACCCCGTGGCGCGGAATCTTCGTCAAGGACGCCGACCCGCAGATCATCGCCGACCTCGAAGCGCGCGGGTTGATGTTCCGCGCGGAGACGTTGACCCATACTTATCCGTTCTGCTGGCGCTGCAAGACTCCGCTGTTGTATTACGCGCGCGAGTCGTGGTACATCCGCACCAGCGCAAAGAAAGACCGCCTCGTGGATTTGAACAAGACCATCAACTGGGTTCCCGATCACATCAAAAACGGACGTTTCGGCAACTGGCTCGAAAACAACATAGATTGGTCGCTGAGCCGTGAGCGCTATTGGGGCACGCCGCTGCCCGTATGGGAATGTGAAAATCAGGAATGCAAGCACCGCGAATGTGTTGGCTCGGTGGCGGAACTTTCCGAGAAGGCTGGCAAGGATTTAACTGAATTAGACCTGCACCGCCCGTATGTGGATAACGTCCATTGGAAGTGCTCGGAATGCGGTGGCAAGATGACGCGCGTGAAAGACCTGATCGATGTGTGGTTCGACTCGGGCGCGATGCCGTATGCGCAATGGCATTATCCTTTTGAAAATCAGGAGAAGTTCGAGTCACAATTCCCTGCCGATTACATCTGCGAAGCGGTGGATCAGACGCGCGGCTGGTTCTATTCCCTGCACGCCATCAGTACCCTGCTCAATGATGATGTCTCGTTCAAGAACGTCATCTGTCTCGGTCACATTCAGGATGCGGAGGGGCGCAAGATGTCCAAGTCGTTGGGCAACATTGTCCAGCCCTGGGATGTGATCAACTTGCATGGCGCGGACGCCCTGCGCTGGTACTTGTACACCGCCACGCCACCCGGACAGGAACGCCGCTTCTCCTCCGATTTGGTTGGGGAGGTGATCCGCAGCTTTACGCTTACGCTGTGGAATGTGTACTCGTTCTTCATCACCTATGCCAATCTCGACAAGCCGCAAGGGCTGACCGTGACCGCCACGACCAATGACCTTGACCGCTGGCTGCTCTCGGAACTGAACGTACTCGTTCGTGATGTGACCAAAGCCTATGAAGAATACGATGTCACCAATGCCACCCGCCCCGTGGAGAAGTTCGTGGAGAATCTCTCCACGTGGTACGTGCGCCGTTCGCGCCGCCGCTTCTGGAAGAATGACTCAGTCGCCGACAAGCAAGCCGCGTATTCGACGCTGTACACGGCGTTGACCACGGTTGCCAAACTGATCGCGCCTGCCATGCCCTTCCTCGCGGAAGAGTTGTATCAGAACCTCGTCCGCTCGGTGGATGAGACCGCGCCTGAGTCTGTGCATCTGGCCGAGTGGCCTGCCGTGATGGAAGAATTCATTGACCAGGCGCTCAACGGCGAAATGGAACTGGTGATGAAACTCGTGTCACTCGGTCACTCGGCGCGCCAGAAGGCAAACCGGAAAGTGCGCCAACCGCTGGCGGAAGCCGCCTTCTCGGTGGGCAATAACACCGAACGCGCCGCGCTACTGAAGAATGTGGAAGTGATCCAGGATGAGTTGAATGTGAAGCAAGTGCGCTTATTGGATGCCGCAACCGAAGCGGTGTCGCATACGGTCAAGCCGCTGCCCAAGCAATTGGGACAGAAATACGGCAACAAGTTCCCCGTCATCCAGAAGGCGATTTTGGCAATGAACGCGGAAGAGGCGGCGCATGTGCTCCAGTCTGGCAAGCCGCTTGAAGTTAAGGCAGGAGGCGAGACTTTCCTCATCCTCTCTGATGAAGTGGAAGTCAAGGCGATGGCGAAGGAAGGTTTTGCCGTGGCGGAGGAAGGCGCGTATGTGGCAGCGCTCGTCACGGACCTGACGTCCGAACTCATCGCCGAAGGCAGGGCGCGTGAGTTTGTGCGCCGCGTGCAGGACCTGCGCAAGACTGCCAATCTGGATGTTTCTGACCGCATTGAGTTGTTCGTGGAAGCCAGTGCGGGCTTGAAGACTGCCATCGAGGCGCACGCGGACTACATCAAAGCCGAGACGCTGACCGTGTCGTTGACGTTTGCCGCGCCGCCCGCGAATGCTGCGGTGGTGGAGGATGGCTTTGAAGGCGAGACGGTGAAGGTGGGGTTGGTGAAGAGCCAGTAGGCAGTGGACAGTAAGCAG
>JAUXWL010000052.1 GCA_030680155.1 Anaerolineales bacterium | reverse complement strand
ATTTTGACCTTTCCTCGACGGAATCGGCAAGAGTACCATCTGGCGCAGGGGCAATCCTAAAAAAGCCTTGCGGCCTTGCGTCTTTGCGTTAAGGTTTGGCATCTTTGCCTTCTACACAATTTTAGATTTGGAATTGCTGACGTCAAACCTGCCTGCTTGAAAATCTCCGCGACCTGTTCCATGCTTCGCCCGTGATATTCCAGTAACATGCGGTTGTGATACCAAAGTTTTGAAAGCTCCCACACCTGTTGCAAGGACAGCGCCTTTCCACGTTCGAGGTTATTTCGCTTGCACCACTTGTCTACCCATTCCTCCGACCGGAAGAGGAGCATGGTCGCTCAGGTGAAGACCAAGTCGTCGTACCAGTGTGAGAAGGGGATGGGGAAGTGAACAAGTAACGTGTCACTCTGAGCGGAGCGAAGAGTCTCGCTTGTGGGTGGTAGAGACCCTTCGCTGTCGCTCAGGGTGACATTACTATTAATTTGTCCGTTTTTAATTTCAAGTTGCACCGACTCATTGCTTTCTGTGGATTTCGCTTCGATGACCGCGTCCGTGTGCAGCGCGGCGGGGATGCCGAGCATGTCCCAGGCGCAGTTGGCGTAGTAGGCCTTGCCGTTGGCATGGACTTTGAAATCCGTTGGAATGCCTGAGAACGGATTTGCCATGCGGATGGTTAACGTCTCTGGTTCGAGGAAGAAGGCATGGCGGTTATGTAATTCCTTGTAAAGTTCGCCCGCTTCTTCGTTTGAGATATTGAAGTGTGCGGCGGTTACTTCCGCGCTGGGCGGATGGGTCGTGTACGCGAGGTGGGTGTAGACGAAGTGACGGATTTGCCAGAGGAGGGAGTCGTTCATGGTTTTATTTTATGTCATTGCGAGACCTGCGAAGCAGGTTGTGGCAATCCCGCAAGGGGATGATATCTCAAGTAACCTGAAAACATACACTTGCATGGAACTTCGAGATTGCTTCGTCAGCCCTTCGGGCTTCCTCGCAATGACGGGAGGTTATTTTATTCCCTTCAAAATCTCTTCCGCTCTATCAATTCTAACCACCTTCTCCGCCACCATCTGACTGGCAACCTTCTCCACCATCTCACCTGTTGCGCCTGCGGCGATGGCAACCTGCCTTGCATGCAGTGACATGTGTCCGCGTTGGATGCCTTCGGTGGCGAGGGCGCGCAGGGCTGCCATATTCTGAGCTAAGCCAACCGAGACGATGATCTCCGCCAGTTCGTTGGCGGTTTTCACGCCCATCAATTTTACGGCGGCTTGCGCGGCAGGGTGGACCTTGGTCGCGCCGCCGACGATGCCCACCGCCATCGGCATTTCGAGTGTGCCGACCAGGTTTCCGTCCGGGTCTTTGCCCCAGGTGGAGAGCGAGGTGTATTGTCCGTTTTTGACGGCGTAGGCGTGTGCGCCTGCTTCAATGGCACGCCAGTCGTTGCCGGTGGCGATGACGACTGCGTCCACGCCGTTCATGATGCCCTTGTTGTGGGTGGCGGCGCGGTACGGGTCCACGGCGGCGAAGGCGTAGGCGGCGATGATACCGTCCCGCACGGCTTCACCCGAAAACGAATCAAACGCCAGCGATTTCACAGGGATGGTACAGCGCGCGCGGGCGATTCTTCGGTCTGCCAGATTGGACAAAATCCGCAAGTGGACTTTGCCGCCGGTGATCGCTTCAATCTTCGGGGCAAGTCGTTCGCAAGCCGTGTTGACGGCGTTTGCACCCATGGCATCGCGCACGTCATAAATGAGATGAACGACGAGAAAGCCGCCGATGGGGGAGTCTGCGATGACGCGCACTTCGAGGTCACGCGCGCCGCCGCCGAATTTTTTGAGGATCGGGTCAATGGAGTCTGCTTCGGCGAGCAAGTCCGCTTTGTGTTCGTAAATTTTCAGTTTGGCTTCGTGCAGGTTGACCACATTGATAACCTGCATCTGCCCGATCATGAGCGGCTCGCTGGTGGTGGCGGTGAATCCGCCGCCACCACGGGCAAGTTTTGCCATGAAGGATGCGCCGGCCACCACAGACGGTTCTTCGATTGCCATCGGCGCGAGCACGTCGCGTCCATTGACCATGAAGTTGAGCGCAATTCCGAGCGGCAGGCTGTATAAGCCGATCACATTTTCGATCATGTGGTCGGCGGCTTCAGGGGAGAGTCCGCCTGAGGTCCACGGGGCAAGCTCGGGCGGAGTCAGAGGCGAGGCGTCCGCAATTTGGGCGCGGCGCTCTTCGAGGGTCATGTTGTAAAAGCCGGAGATACGTGAAGTTGTCATAGGAATTATCCCAAGATTATTATATGCTCAAGCCGCCGTCTCCGGCGGTGTTTGTCGGAGAATCGCCTGCGCCGGGGAAAGTGCCCAGAATGGGTACGGCGCAGGGAGCGATAAAATTATCCCAAGTATAGGTTTGGCGTTCTTTCAAATTCTATCAAAAAGCGTTTGTTTGGTTATTTTGATTATAATGTCCACCATGCTTTTAACCCGTGAGCAATTACAGGAACGGTTGTTTGCGCTCCATGCCGCCAGCCTCGAACTGGTGAAAGACATCTCGCTTGAGACCCTGCTGGAACGCATTGCTTCGACGGCGTGTGAGCAGGCGGGTGCGCGTTATGCCGCCCTGGGCGTGCTGGACGATACTGGCAGCCTCAAGCAGTTCATTACGGTTGGCATGAGCGAGCGCGAGATCAAGCGCATCGCGCATCCACCCATGGGACGCGGCTTGATCGGCGAATTGATGAACACGAATGTACCCCTGCGCCTGTCCGTGTTGCAGGACCACCCGCGTTCGGTTGGTTTTCCCGCCAATCATCCGAATATGATCACCTTTTTGGGAGTTCCCATCCGCACGGGGGATAAGCAATTGGGGCAGATCTACCTGACCGAAAAATTGGATGGTCTTGAATTCACCTCGGACGATGAAATGATCATCCAGATGCTCGCCGCGTATGCCGCCACCGCCATTGCAAACGCGCGGAGGATCGAGGAAATGCGGAAACGGGATATTGCCCTCTCGCGCCGCAATCGGGACATGGAGTTGTTGAACGGCATCGCTTCGACCTTAACCTCGAGCCTGGAACTCGACGAGATTCTTAACAAAACGCTTGGGCAGGTGATGAACTACTTAAAAGTAGAAGCTGGCGAGATATTCCTGTTGGAAGAGGACAAGACCACCCTGCGCATGGTGCTCCACCGCGGGCAGGCCGCCGAAGCCTTCTGGACGCGCAATATCTTCAATGTAGGCGACGGCTATATTGGCATGGTTGCCAAATCCCGCCAGCCATTGACCAGCCGTCAACTGGCAAGCGATGCAAACTTCCTGCGTGATGCGGTTGTGGAGGCAGGTTTCCAGCAGATTGCATGTATCCCCATGCTCTCGGGTGAAAATTTGATGGGCGTGATGAGCGTGGCAACCCGCACCACCGATCCATTTGACGAACGCAACCTGCAAATGCTCACTGCGGTGGGCGCGTGGGCGGGTCTTTCCATTGAAAACGCCCGCCTGCACACCGATGCCCGCCGCCTGGCAGTGCTGGAGGAGCGCAACCGCATCGGCATGGACTTGCACGACGGCATCATCCAATCGATTTATGGGGTTGGGCTTTCCCTCGAAGGCGCGCGCCTGACATTAAATGAAGACCCGAAGATTGCGAAGGAAGGCATCACCCGCGCCATTGATGGCTTAAATCAGGCAATCCGTGATATCCGCTCGTATATTCTGGACTTGCGCCCCCGTCAACTCGGCAATGAAGGCTTATTAAGCGGCATCAAACGCCTGATCGCCGAATATCGTGCCAATACCTTCGCAGAAGTGCAGCTAACCGCCCCCGATTCGGACTTAAAAGAACTGACCCAGACCCAATCCCTGACCCTGTTTCACATCTGCCAGGAGACCCTGGCCAATGCAGCCAAACATGCCAAGGCAAAAAACGTCCAGGTGGCGCTTTGGACCACCGACGAACGCGTCCTCATGGAGATCCACGACGACGGCAAAGGCTTCGATATCGAACAAAAACATAGTTCACTCGGTCATGGTCTTGCCAACATGCAGACTCGCGCCCATGCAGTGGGTGGTGAGATCGATATATCATCATCCAATGGCGAGGGGACAACCATACTTGTCTGGGTTCCGCGTGGACTCAAACGATAAAGCATGTGATTTGCGAATCATTGCCGAATGAGTCACAGGATTGAGAGTCTCATTACGCAAGATTCAAAAAAGTTTCACATGATGATTCTTTAAGACCGATATGCCGTCCATGCCCAAAAAACGCCCTTCATACCCATATATGGGGGGTAACGACGGGCTGGAGGGCGTGCTTGCCTGAAACACCTGTTCTATATAAAATTACGAATGCAAATAAATACAGAACGATTCTTTAAGATTAGCCAACCTTAAAAAAACACATCTTTTTAGCTTGACGTAGGTTATTCGCCTGTTAGCATTTCAAAGGTTCTGCTAGAATGTATGCACGCTGATATAAAGGATGTCTGCCCCCAACCGACATCCCACACATCTGAAGTCCCTGAACGACAATTTACAAGTGATAGGCAGTGCGTACGAAGCCGCTTTCAGGCGGGCTGGTTCAATATTCGCAAAACACAGACAACATTCATTCTTATTGAGGAATTTTATGAACGCAGAGCAGGCATGGCAGACAGTACTCGCGCAACTTCAAATGGATATGCCCCGCGCATCCTTCGACACCTGGGTGCGTGACACCCGTCCCGTTGGATATGACAACGGGATTTTGACCGTAGGCGTCCGCAATGCCTACGCGCGCGACTGGCTCGATACCCGCCTTGCCACCACCGTCAACAAAATGCTGATCGAAACGTTGAATTCCAAGGTTTCAATTCAATTTGTCGTTTCGCAGGCGGACGAAAACGCCTCGACCACCGACCTCGAACCTGCTCCCGCTGCGATGGAGATTACCCCCCCCGAACCAAAACCGCGCCACGTCACGTTGAATCCGCGTTACACCTTTGATACGTACGTCGTCGGTTCCGGCAACCGCCTCGCTCATGCGGCCTGTCAGGCCGTGGCGGATAAACCTGCAAGAGCATACAACCCCCTCTTCCTGTATGGAGGCGTGGGACTCGGTAAAACCCACCTGCTGCACGCCATCGGCAACGCCTGTCACGCCAGCGGATTGAACGTCTTGTACGTCTCTTCTGAAGAATTCACGAATGACATGATTACGGCCATTCGTACCCACACCACGCAGGCCTTCCGCGAAAAATACCGCTCCGCTGATGTCCTGCTTGTGGATGACATCCAGTTCATCGCCGGCAAGGAATCGACGCAGGAGGAGTTCTTCCATACCTTCAACACCCTGCACGGACAGGACAAGCAGATCATCGTTTCATCCGACCGGCCGCCCAAGTCATTGGTTACGCTCGAAGAACGCCTGCGCTCCCGCTTTGAGTGGGGCTTAACCGCCGACATTCAAGCGCCCGATTTCGAAACTCGCCTTGCCATCCTGCGCTCCAAAGCCGAGCGGACAGGCCGGCACATCTCGGATGAAATTCTCGAAAGCGTGGCCAAGCAGGTGCAGTCCAACATCCGCGAACTGGAAGGCGCCCTGAATCGCATCGTCGCTTTTGCCGACCTGAGCGGCTCCGCGCTGACCCCCAGCCTCGTGGAAATGGCGCTCGCCGACCTGATGCCCTCGCGCGGCGACATCGAGCCTG
>JAUXWL010000047.1 GCA_030680155.1 Anaerolineales bacterium | reverse complement strand
TGCTGGCGCACGACGCGTACCGAGCGCAGGAAGATTTCGCGTTCCTTGGGCGAGAAGGATGGACCCTCGCCTGTCGTGCCGAAGAGCAGGGCGCCGTGGCAGCCTCTCCCAGCGAGGAAATGTAAAAAGGTCAGAGTCGATTCGAGGTCGAAGGAAGAGGCGTCTGCTTTTAAGGGAGTCACGGCTGCGGCGTAGACTCCTGCCAGTGGATGAAGGTCGGTCATATCTACTCGTTTTCTTCGATGAATGTTTTTGCGGCGACTTCGGGCGCTTGCAGGGGCTGTCCCTGTTCTTTATACAAATAATGCTGGTGATCCAAAACCCAAAGATACAGGTCGCCTTCGGTTTTGCCGGGGAAGTCTTTTAATAAGCCGCTCTCACGAATGATCTTAATGATGGGCATATAGACGGTTTCATACCAATGCTCCACCGCTTCCTGTTCTGAGATGTCGCGTTTGAAATCCTTGCCCATGAAGTAGCGGTGTACGGCGATGTGTTCCAGCATACGTTCGAAACCATCCGGTACGGTAATCTTTATATTCGCATCGGGGCGGATGTTATCCAGTGAAGTGCGTTCAAGGAAATTGACCTTCGCACCGAGGATCTCAAGGTCTTCCGTTTTGATATTTGCGGTGATGTTCACGCGGGTGGCGCATTCGCGCACCTCGGCTTCAAGGAATTCCTGCCCCTGCTCACGGGCAACCGAAACGCGGTGATGACCATCCACCACGAAATACACTTCGCCCACTTTGTAGAGGACGACAGGCGGCAGATGGATGTCTTCATAAAAGGCACGGTCGACCTTTTGCCAGCGGCTGGCGAGCTGGTCTTCCTTGGGAAGGAAGGCGCGGTCAAATTCATGATAGCGGTTCAGACTACCCGCCACCTGATCCAGGCGGACGGTTTTTACGCCCCGATACATGGGGCCGCCGATCCGCAGCTTTTCCTTGACATCGTCGTAGGAAAGCAGGGTGGTGGTGTGCTTGCCTGCGATGACCGAGAATACCTGGTTGATAAAGGATTTAAAACGCGCCCTGTTAAAATCCGCGCGTGTGCGTTCACTTAATTCATCTGACATGGTTTTGCCTACTTTATATTGATGACCTTGTAAGGGTATACGTTGATGATCCTGGTGGCGCTGACAATGGACTCGTTCGTGGAAATGTTGTTCCTGTAGAAGTGGGTGTGCCCATGAAGATGATAGCGGGGTTTGGCGATGCGGCACAGCCAGTTCAGGGCTTTCAGTCCATTATGCGCCAGATCGGTATCATCATGGATACCAAAGGGAGGTGAATGGCTGATGAGGACATCCAGCGCGCGCCCGTATCTGATGCGGTTTATCAGCAGCCCCGGCAGCATGGAAAACGCCCGCGAGTAGGCCTCAGACTGGGTGTATTGGTTCGTCCCATCGGGTCGGTAGCGGATGCATCCGCCAAAGCCGCCGATCAGGGTGTTTTTCCAGTGGATGGATTTCAGGTCCAGGTTGAAGCCGCCTTCGGCGCGGGAGCGCAGGTCAACAGGGTTGTGTTGGGGGTCATGGTTGCCTGGCACGTAGAAAAGCGGCAGGTTCAACATGGTGACGATGTACTCCAGATAGGTGTAGGGCAGGTCGCCGCAGCCCAGAATCAGGTCAACATCGAACTGTCCGCTGGGTGCAAGAGTATAGACGCGCTCCACGATCTGGTCGCTGACTGCTAAAATCTTCACAAGGAAGCATTTTGCCGTAGAAAACGTTTCTCTGCAAGGCGCCTGCCGACAAAATTGCAATTCCCAGTATTTGCAATTCCCCCCTATGCGCACTATAATTCACCGACGGTATTTTAGCGATTATGGAAACTAGGAATATCACCCCGCCAATTGGTTCAGGATCCGACTCGGAGAATCAAACCTCACGCCAGCAGTTATTGCCTGGCGTGACGCTCGTGAATCGATATAGTATTCAAGATGTAATCGGCATCGGCGGGATGGGGTCGGTCTACCGCGCCCGTGACCTGCATTTTCCAAATGTGGTAAAGCTGGTGGCTGTGAAGGAAATGATCAACATGGCGCCGGATCCGCTCGTGCGCCAAACGATCATACAAAATTTCGAGCGCGAGGCGAATTTGCTTGCCACGCTCAACCACCCCTCCATTCCGCGTATTTACGATTATTTTTCGCATAACGACCACTCCTATCTGGTCCTTGAGTTTGTCCATGGCAAGGACCTTGAGGCGGTGTTGAACGATTCGAACGGGTTTCTCCCGGAAGACCAGATCATTAGTTGGGCGATCCAGCTTTGTGATGTGTTGGAATATTTGCATGGTCACAAACCAGACCCGATCGTGTTCCGCGATATGAAGCCTTCGAATGTGATGATCAATCACAATGGGGATGTGGTGCTGGTGGATTTCGGCATTGCGAAGACCTTTCAAAGCGGGCAGAAGGGCACCATGATCGGCACGGAGGGATATTCTCCGCCCGAGCAATATCGTGGTGAAGCCACGCCCCTGGCGGATATCTATTCGCTGGGTGCGACCCTGCATCATGCAGTGACGCGGCGCGACCCACGGTTGGAGCCTCCGTTTTCCTTTGCCGAGCGTCCGATCCGCCGCATCAATACCAATATTTCGGTCGAGCTCGAGGCGGTCGTCAATACTGCCCTGCAATACACTCCCACAGACCGCTTCCCAGGCGCATCTGCAATGAAAGATGCCCTGATGGGCGTGGCTCGTAAGACGGGCGTACTCTCCAAGATCACATCGGCCCTGCCGGTATCCAGTGGCGGCGTGAAGCCTTTATGGTCGTTCAAGTGTGAGGATGAAATTCGCGGGACCCCGCTTTTGCATCAGGGTACATTGTTCATCGGTTGCTATGATAACAATTTGTATTCCTTGAATGCGGCGGACGGTCAGTTCCATTGGAAGTATCCCACCGAAGGCGGCATCGTTTCGCGCCCATTGGTATATGACGGCAACCTCTTCTTCGGGTCGGAAGACCAGAGTTTGCATACAATCAGTTCCCGCACCGGCAAAGTGGTGTGGACGTATTACACGGAAGGAAAAATATACTCCTCACCGCGCATCGCGGACGGGCATATTTTTTTCGGGTCGGAAGACCAGTATCTTCATGCGGTCAATGTCAACACCGGGCGCGCCATTTGGAAGTTTTCCACGGATGCGCCGATCTATTCCACGCCGTTGATTGCAAACGAACTGATCTACTTTGGCACGGAAATGGGGACAGTCCATGCGCTGGATTTCCGCGGCACAATGAAATGGCGTTTTCAGGCGAAGCGGGCGGTCACTTCATCACCAACGAATCAAGGGCAGGCGGTGTATGTCCCTTCACTTGATGGGACCCTGTACGCGCTGGATGCGAAAAGCGGCTGGCCGATCTGGAAGTACCGCCTGGGCAAGGGTTCGGTCTCCTCGCCAGCCATTGCGGACGATTTCATTTTCCTTGGCGCGGCAGATGGCTTCATCTATTGCGTGGATATTCGCACCGCCAAGGAAGTCTGGCGTTTCAAAACGGATAACCAGGTCAGTAGTTCGCCGACTGTGTATAAAGACTCCGTCTATTGCGGTTCTGTGGACGGAAGCATGTACTGCCTTGAATACCGCACGGGACGCCTGCGCTGGAAGTTCGGATCACAGGCTGCCATTACCGGTTCACCCGTGGTGTTTGACGATATTGTATATTTTGGCTCAACGGATCATCATGTCTATGCTCTGTTCGCCTAAAAGGAGTTCTTGTGGCTGAGTTCTTTCGCAAACTTTTTGGATCAAAAAATAATTTGGAAAAGCAGAGTCAAATCGACAGCGTCACCACGGCGCCTCTGACCGATCAGCAGATCAGTTCCATTGTAGCCAGCCAGAATGTTAAGTATGAAATGAAACAATTGGTTGCCAGTGTGGGACAATCTGTCGGCAAGCAGCGCGAGCATAACGAAGACAGCGTCCTTGCACTCACCGCCACAATTTCTGGCAGCACGGAAAGCATCCCCTTCGGCTTGTATATTGTCGCCGATGGCATGGGCGGTCATCAATTTGGAGAAGTGGCTAGCAACGCCGCCGTCCGCATTATTGGCGGCAATATCATGAAAAAATTTCACTCCTTCCTCTACCATCTGCCCACGCAAACCCTCCAGGACGCCTTGCAGGAGGTGATGGAAGCTTCCGTGATGGAGGCGCATCAATACGTTCAGCGCGAAGCGCCCGGCAGCGGCACCACCGTCACGGCCGCGCTGGTGCTTGGTCAGCAAGTCACCATTGCCCATGTGGGCGACAGCCGCGCCTATGCTGTTTATCCCGATGGCAGGATGGAACCGCTCACCCGTGACCACTCGCTGGTCAAACGGCTGGAGGAACTCGGACACCTAAGCAAGGATGAAGTGGAGAGCTTCCCACATCGCAACGTATTGATCCGTGCATTGGGCCAGGGTGAAACATTGGAAGCCGATATCTTCACCGTCCCATTCCCGCAATCGGGGTATCTCATGATTTGCAGCGATGGTCTTTGGGGTGTGGTGAATGAGAAGGATTTATTCCGCCTGATCGTCGAGGCGCCCAACCTGCAGCGCGCCTGCCAAAGCCTGGTGGAAGCGGCAAATGCTGCAGGCGGACCCGATAATATTACCGTTACGCTTACGCAAATGATCGGCTGATCATGCCCTTGAGCAAGCCGGACTACTATGCAATTCTGGGAGTCCTCCGCGATGCAACAGAGGAGGAGATTAAACGCGCCTACTTTCAGTCTGCCCAGCGGTTGCACCCGGACAAAAATACAGTAGATGGGGAAACCGAGCTATTCCTTGAAACCCAGCAGGCCTACGAGGCGCTCTCAAACCCCAGGCGCCGCCGCCAATATGATGCGACCCTGCCACCCGAGATCGAAGCGAATAAAGAGATCCGCCATGTGGTATATCTGAGCCGCCAAAACCTTGTGCGCATCGGGGAAAAGCAACTTGTCTATCTCCTGTTGGAGGTGGGGCTGCGCGAGGAAAAAGACCAAAAACTGCCAGCCCCGCCCTTGAATATTTGCCTTGTCCTGGATCGCTCCACATCCATGAGAGGTGAGCGATTGGATATTGTGAAAGCGACAGCCATCCAGTTGATGCGCCGAATGCGGCCGCAGGATGTGTTTAGCATTGTCACCTTCAACGACCACGCCGAGGTCATTGTCCCTGCTTCCGTCAGCCTGGATAAAAAACTGCAGGAAGGGCGCATCCAAATGATCCGCGCATCTGGCGCGACCGAAATTTACAAAGGACTGGAAGCGGGCATGAACGAACTCCAACGCGCCCTCGACCCGTCGCGGATCAACCATCTCATCCTCCTAACCGACGGCAATACCTATGGCGACGAAAAAAAATGCCTGAAACTTGCCGGGCAGGCTGCCGCTCAAAATATTGGCATAAGCGGCATGGGGATTGGGCATGAATGGAATGATATTTTTCTGGACCAGCTTGCCAGCAAAACGGGCGGCTCCTCCGCTTATATCTCGAAGCCAAAGGACATTGAACGCCTGCTGCTCGATAAATTCAATACCCTCAACAATACCTATGCAGATGACGTACTGCTTGAATACAAGGAACAGGAACATATCAAGATCAATTATGTCTTTCGCTTGCAGCCGGAAGGCGGTCCTGTGGAAATTGGCTCACCCATGCATTTGGGCCCAATCTTGATGGATGACCCCTTGCACGTCCTTCTGGAATTCGTGATCGAACCGGATGCATTAAAAGAGGATTTGGTCGAACTTTTCAACGGCGCATTGAAGGTCTCGGTCGCGGCTCGACCTGTGCCTGTTTCACCCATTCGGCTTCGCTTTACCCATAGAGTGGATGACCGCCCCTCCGCAGAACCGCCGCCCACTCAGATCCTGAGCGCTCTCTCACGGTTGACCCTCTATCGGATGCAGGAACGCGCCCAGGCGGCGGCCGAAGCGGGTCAGTTCGATGCAGCGGCGCGTCATCTGCAGAATCTGGCCACGCATCTGCTGTCACAAGGAGAACATTCCCTCGCAAAAACGGCGTTGTTCGAAGCCGAAAACCTTGAGAAGATGCATGCCTGGAGCGATGGCGGCAGCAAGGATATAAAATACAGTACCAGGGCATTGTTATTAACTGCCGTAAAGAAGGTGACCGCATGATAGTTTGTGCAAATTGCAAACATCTCAATTTGACAGGGACGCTGTTTTGTGCGGAATGCGGTACTCAACTGGTCGGACGGGATGATATTTCCACACAGATAATTACCGGAGATGATGGGCGCGTGGAGAGTAAAAAATCAACAGAAGACAAGTATCAACCCTTCAACGTCAATGAAGCCTGGGGAAGTCTTCATCTGGTGGACACGGGGCAGGTGTTGCCGCTTTCCATGAAGAGTGAATTCACCCTCGGACGTGTCAGTGAGGGACAGCCCATTATGCCGGATATCGATTTTTCACCATATCAGGCCTACGCTTCGGGAGTTTCGCGCCTGCATGCTGTCCTTAAGCGGGCGGATGAACGTATTATTTATATGGATCTTGGCTCTGCAAACGGCTCCTATGTCAATGGTGCGCGTTTGTCCCCCAACGTGGAGCATCCACTGAATCATGGTGACATGATCGCGCTTGGGAAATTGCGAATACAAATTTTGTTTAAAAAATAAAAGGAGCGAGTGACGATGGCCCTGACTATAATTTTGCATATTCCAGGGGAATCTTCTGTTGCGGGAGAGATCGATGAACTCCCCAAGGCAACAGATACGATCATTACGGTTATGAATCCGCGCCTGAAGGATGGCAAGGACCTGCATTACCTTGAACATAATGTCAACAAGGTTATCTGGCCCCTGACGAGGGTGAACTTCATTGAAATCCTCGATGATGCGGAAGAGGAAAAGATCATCGGGTTTGTGAGGGAGTAATATGTCTGAATTGGACCGCCGCCGTATTCTTGTCGTGGATGATGAAGAGCGCATGGTGCGCTTCATCCGCATGAACCTGGAGCATGATGGTTTTCAGGTCGGTGAAGCGTTTAATGGCAAGCAAGCCATCCAGAAAATTCGCGATTTCACCCCGGATATCATCCTGCTCGATGTAATGATGCCAGACTTGGATGGGTTTGAAGTGCTGGAAACCATCCGTGAATTCAGCAATGTGCCCGTCATTATGATCACCGCCAAAGGTGAAGAGGATGACCGGGTGCGCGGTCTTGAAACCGGCGCAGACGATTACATCACCAAGCCATTCAGCCCGCGCGAATTGGTCAGCCGCATCAAGGCTGTGCTGCGCCGCACGGAAGGCGCCACAGGCTCAATGCATGGTTTGATCGAAATTGACAAACGCCTCAAGATCGATTTCGACCGCCGCGAAATCTGGCTGGAAGGCAAACTTGTCAAACTGCGCCCAACTGAATACCGCCTGCTTTTTCATCTTGTACAAAACACCGGCTGGGTTGTCTCACACGACCAATTGCTCCAAAAAGTATGGGGCTACGAATACCGCGACGAGCCGCATTATGTCCGTCTTTACATCAACTACCTACGCCAAAAATTGGAGAAAGACCCTGCCAACCCGCAGTACATTCTTACCGAGCGCGGCGTGGGCTACCGTTTTGTAGACTTCAAACGCAATAAAGAATAACCTCGTACCGCGGCATTTATGTCGCCCACTTAAAACAGGAGTCGACCCCGACTCCTGTTTTTGTTATGATTGGATACAGGAGACTTTTGACTCATGACCCAAACATTTTCCTCCCTGCGCGTCAATTCGGACCGTCTGCTTGATTCGTTCAACCAGTTAGCCTTAATCGGCGGGACGGCTGATTCGGGCGTGGACCGTCCCACCTTTAGCGAGGCGCATCTTGCGGCGCGGACATGGCTCCGCGAGCACATCGAGCAAAGCGGATTTGAATTCAGGGCAGATGGCGCGGGGAATCACTCGGCTGTTTTGCCATGTGCTGACCCGAACGCGCCAACGCTGATCCTCGGCTCGCATCTGGACTCTGTCCCAAATGGCGGGCGGTTCGATGGCGCGCTTGGCGTGCTGGCGGCGCTTGAGGTGTTGAAAACGGTTCGAGAAAACAGGATCAATCTCAAAGTCCAGTTGGAGGCGATGGATTTTACAGACGAAGAAGGTACGCTGGTCGGTGTGCTTGGCAGTGCGGCGTTGGCGGGGCATCTATCCAAGGAAAATTTGGAGAAACCGCGCGGCGGACGAGAGAAATTAGTTGAGGGAATGATGCGGGCGGGCTTGACCGATGAAAGCAT
>JAUXWL010000043.1 GCA_030680155.1 Anaerolineales bacterium | reverse complement strand
GGAACACTGCTGCCTCCGCCGCCGCCTATGCCGCGCGGGCAGGCTTGCGCTCCATCGTCTTGATTCCAGAAGGCAAAGTGGCAGCGGGGAAACTGGCAGGTGCAATCGCCTATGGTGCGGAAGTGATTCAAATTCAAGGCTCATTTGACGACGCGCTCTCGCTTGTTGTGGAAATCACACAAAAGACGCCGATTGCGCTGGTTAACTCGATTAATCCATATCGCATCGAAGGACAAAAGACTTCTGCATTTGAAATTTGTGATGTGCTCGATTCCGCACCTGACTGGCTGTGTTTGCCTGTTGGCAATGCGGGAAATATCACATCCTATTGGGCAGGGTTCAAACAATACGGCAAAGGACTTCCGCAAGTGTTGGGCGTGCAGGCGGCGGGAGCCGCTCCGCTTGTGTTGGGACATCCTGTCGAGCAGCCGGAGACGATTGCCACCGCCATTCGTATAGGCAAGCCGGCGCGCGGAGAGCAGGCATTGGAAGCTGCGCAAGAATCAAATGGAAGGATCATCGCCGTCTCAGACGAAGAGATTTTGTCTGCCCAAAAGATTCTTGCCTCGGAAGGGGTCTGGGTGGAGCCGGCATCTGCCGCAGGGTTGGCTGGCTTGATTGCCGAATCAGCTGTCGGGAAGTTTGACGCGAAAGGCAGGAGGGTGGTGGTGGTCTGCACAGGTCATGGCATGAAGGACCCATCCATCATCACCGAGTCGTTCTCATCCCCAAAAATCATTCCGGCAAATTATCAGGCGTTGGTGGATTTGGTCGGAGCCTGATCGGCATGAAATTCGGATAGTGAAAGTCGGTCTTTCAGAGTAAAATAGGCGCGATGTCCAACACACCACTTGTCATCGAAAACCTATCGTTTCAATATCGCACTCGCCCCGAACTTGCCATCGAAGATATTTCCTTCGATCTCAAGCAGGGCGAGTTGTTATTAATTGCCGGTTCGAGCGGATGCGGCAAGACCACGCTGGCGCGTGCCATCAATGGTTTGATCCCGCGCAGTTATCGCGGGGAGCGCAAGGGCAGGGTACTTTTACATGGACGCGATGTCGCCGAGATGAAAATTGCGGAAATATCGCAGGTGGTGGGGACGCTTTTGCAAGACCCTGAACGTCAGATCGTGGCAAGCAATGTCTTCAATGAAATTGCGTTCGGACCTGAAAACCTCGGTTTGCCGCGCGCGGAGATTGCCAGCCGCGTTGATCAGGTGATGAAGCGTTTGAATATCGAATATTTGCTTGAGCGTGAGACGTTCAACCTGTCTGGCGGCGAGAAGCAAAAAGTTGCGCTGGCGGGCGTGCTGACAATGAACCCATCCATTTTGCTGTTGGATGAGCCGCTCGCTTCGCTTGACCCCGCATCGGCGTATGAAGCGCTGGATGTTTTTCGTAGTCTGGCGGACGAGGGCAAGACCGTCATTTTGGTGGAGCATCGCGTGGAAGATGCGATCACCATCAACCCAGACCGCCTGCTATACATGGAAGATGGTCGCACCAGGTATCTTGGTCCCATTCGTGAACTGCCGAGGGAAATCGATTATACGCAGGTGAAGCTGCCTGCGCCGTGGGTGGTGCAGAGAGTCAAGGCGTTGGATAATGCTCCAGTTGTTTCGCCCAAGCCTGAGGTTAAGGAAAGAGGCGAGCCGCTGGTTGTCTTTGAAGATGTGGATTTCCGTTATGACGAGGAATATCCGCTTATTCTGCAAAATGTCAATTTGAAAATTTATCCCGGCGACCTGATTGCGGTGCTGGGTCCAAATGGGGCGGGAAAATCAACGCTGGTGAAACATGCCATTGGCTTGCTCAAGCCCACCAAGGGTCGCGTGCTGGTGGAAGGGCAGGATACCCGCAAGATGAGCGTGGCGCAGATCGCGCGCGTGCTTGGCTATGTATTCCAAAGCCCCACGCATATGCTGTATGCGCCGACCGTGCATGAGGAACTTGAGTTTGGTCCGAAGAATTTGGGTTTTAAACCTGAGTTGATCTCGAAGTCCATTGCTGAAAGCCTTGAAACTGTGAACATGAAAGAGTTTGAAGAATATCCGCCGCTGGCGTTGTCGTTCGGACAGCAAAAGCGCACGACCATCGCGGCGGTGCTTGCCATGCGCTCGAAAATCCTGGTGATGGATGAGCCGACAGCGGGGCAGGATTTTGCGAATTATACGCGCTTCATGGAGGCGCTGTGCGGTACGTATGACGGCGCGTCATCGATCCTGTCTGCGCATTTCGCCGCCACGCTTTTCATCACGCATGATATTGACCTCGCGGTGACGTATGCAAACCGCGTCCTGTTGTTTGGCGACAAGCACATTGTTGCGGATGGCGCGCCGGAGGATGTTTTGAAGGATGCGGACTTCCTGCTGAAGTATCGTGTGCGCCCCACCTCGCTTCTGAATCTTAACCTCAGCCTGCTCCCGAAAACGGGACGTTTTCTCCCCGCCGAATCATTGGCCGGGTTCGCCTAGTGATCTACCCTGCAACGTGGAAGCGTTGGCAGGGTTATCTATGTATGTAGGGTCAGCGTTCGTCCAAAATCATTTTGACCATAAGGAGAGAAGTCATGAACGACAAAAGCACATGGGAGTTCGGAACCCGTCAGGTTGTGTACGGCGCGATTGGCGCAGCTTTGTACGGCGTGTTTTCCTGGGCAACCAATATCTTCCCCCTGCCCGCGGCCGGTAATATCACCTTCCGTCCGGCAATCGCTGTCCTGATCTTTTTTGCTGTCGCCTACGGTCCATGGGTCGGTTTGCTGGCTGGTTTCATCGGCAACACTCTTGGCGATGGGTTGACCGGCTGGGGCTTCTACTGGCACTGGAGCCTGGGCAACGGTTTGATCGGGCTTGTTGCAGGCCTGGCGATGGCTGGCATCAGCGACTTTAAAGCCCGCGGCGACATCATAAAAGCGGTCGGCTGGGGCATTGCAGGCATTGCGGTGGGTATGTTGTTTGCCTCGCTGACAGAGATGTGGGTGGGCGGCATTGATCTCAACACGGCTTTGTTCGGATACTTTACGCCCGCCTTCCTCGGCAACACGGTCGTAACTGTGATCCTCCTGCCAATCCTGATGATCGCGTTCGCCGCGGTCGCATCCCGCAGAGGCCGCTAAATACAATGCTGGTCACCTGGAAGTACCGTCCGCGTAATACGTTCATCCAACGACTGGATCCTCGCACCAGATTCCTTTTCATGTTCAGCGTCATTTTTGGGCTGACCATCCCTGAGATCTGGGATTTCCGCATCATCCTTCCGCTCTTCGCCATTTCGCTGACCCTGTACCTGCTTGCCCGCATCGAGTGGAAGGATGTGCGCCGCGTCTGGATCTTTATTTTTATTTTTCTATCCCTCATTATTGGCTTGAACGCGTTGCTCTCGGGTCGCGGTGGTCCGTCTTCGGTGACCAGCATCCCTTCGCCTGTTTTGTTCTACGTCCCAATTCTCGATTTGTTCGGTTGGATGGTGCCGATCACAATTTCCAAAGCCTGGTTTGCCCTGAACCAAATGTTGCGTATGCTGACGATGGCGATCCTTGCCATCCCAATCCCGTACACGATGGACCCGAATGTTTACGGGACGGCGTTCAAACGGATGGGCGCTTCGGATAATGTCTCATTCACCATGGACCTGGCGTTCCGCTTCCTGCCGACCTTTGCGCGTGATTTCACCATTACAGTGGATGCCCAACGTGCAAGAGGCTATGAAATGGAAGCGCTTAAGGGTGGGCTGGTGGAACGCATCAAACGCCTGTCGCCGCTGATCATCCCCGTGGTGATGCAGTCCACGGTGACGGGGGAGGAAGTGATCGACGCGATGGATTTGCGCGCCTTCGGCACCTCCAAGCGGACATGGATCAAGACGTTGACGTATGCCCCCCGTGATTATTTCATGCTCGGCTTGGGTGCGTTGATCTTTATTACTTGTTGTGTATTGAAGTGGGGATTTGGAATCGGTGACTATTTTGTACCTGATTTCTTTACAGCCTTTTTCGTTGGTTAAAAAATAACCGCCGCTCAATGCGGCGGTTATTTTTTAAAAATGGAGTGCGGACTTTAGTCCGCATTATGTTGTTAATGATCCTGGTGAGGGTAGGTTTCACCGGCTGTTACCCTGAAATCGAGATGGTTCTGTTCGGGGGCAAAGACACAGGTGGCGAAATCGGTAAAGGCGCAGGGAGGGTTGTAGGCTTTATTGAAATCGAGGAAGATGCTGCCGTCTGCTTCGGCGTCTGCAAGGAGATAGCGTCCGGTGGGGTAGGTTTCGTCCTCGCTGGTGGGGTCTGCAAAGCGGACGAAGAGTATGCCGTCTTCTTCCTTGTTCACATCCAGTTTATAGGTGTTTCCGTTATATTGGAAGGTGAGGAATCCTTCCACTGGGAATTCCGATTTTTCGCCTGTCAGGTCTGGGAAGTAGGCCATCTTGGGACGGTCATACGGGGTAAATGTCGCGGGGAGGTGAAATGCCTCGTCGATGTCGTACCAGGTTCGGGCGGGGAAGTTGAGGCGTTTGTCGTTCTGATTGTCCCACACGCGGACGCCCATCTTATTTCCGCGCTGGATGACGACGAACTGAACATCCTGAATTTTTATATAACTTGGGTTCTCGGTGATGTCAGGTTGCAGGGTGGCAAAGTCTGTGATGACTTCGTTCACCTTGACTTTTTGACCAAGGTTGGTGCGCAGCGAAACGGATTTGCCGTTGTATTCGAAATACCCAACATTGGCGGGAATCCGGTCTGGGAGTTGGATTTCACTTTTTGGGTCGGATCCGAATTGGTTTTTGCCCAATTTCAGCCAGTAAAGACCCACCAGTGCAAGCCAGCCATTTTCCTTACGGATGGTTTCATTGCGTTCCTTGCGCCACGCTTCGATGGTTTCTTTATATGTCATGATGCGGATTATACCAACAAAAGAAGCGGGTCACACGCGTGACCCGCTTCTTTAGATTAAGAATTATACGACAACGGTTGGAACAAGGACAAAGTATGTGATCAAACCTGCGATCAATGCGATCAAGCCGAAGAATGCAAAGAGTTGACGCATATTGCTGTCTGCCGGGAGCAGCGAACCCCACGCGGCGAGAGCGAGACCAAGTGCCATAACCAGCATGACGAGTTGAAGCTGGTCGCCGCGTTCATCCCATTGGGCGCCAATTTGGAAGTTGGTGTCTGAGTCGTCAAACAAGCTGTTGGGATACTCGTACATTTCTTCGTAATATGCATCATCCCAAATACCGTCGCGGGCGATGGCTGCCTGCAAAGCGGGGGAGAAATCGCCTTCGTAATATTCCGCAATTTCAGGCCGTTCATCGACGTTCAGATACCAGTTATCGAAATAGGTGTAGTCCTGGGTGATCAACTGGTTTGTCGTTAGATATTCAGCGTTGCCGTCATTCAAGATTTGCATTCCGAGAATTTCGTATTTGTTTTGTTCCGAATCTGCCATTGCGCCCTGATAACTGGCAGCGGCGGTAAAAACGCTCAATAACGCAATCATCGTACCCAGGAAAACTTCGTTGCTAAGAAAACTAAAGAACTTCTTCATGAAAACTACCTCGTGAGATGGGATTGGTCTTTTGACCGTGGCGTGGATTATATTCTAAAAAAATGCGGCGACAGGTTTGCAGTTTTGTTATAAAATGATGGCGTTTGCGGACAACAAAAAAAGACCAAGGAGAAGAGAGATGGGCTTGAAACCAGATCACTGGATTCGCAGGATGGCGCTTGAACACAAAATGATCGAACCTTTTGTGGATAGTCAGGTACGGAACGGGGTGATTTCATACGGTGTCTCGTCGTATGGATATGATGTTCGTGTGGCCAACGAATTCAAGATTTTTACCAACGTATTTTCAGCGACTGTTGACCCCAAGAACTTCGATACGAATTCAATGGTGGATTTTGTGGGGGATGTGTGTGTTGTGCCTCCCAATTCGTTCGCGCTGGCGCGCACGGTGGAGTATTTCCGTATTCCGCGCAAGGTATTGACGGTCTGTCTGGGTAAGTCCACCTATGCCAGGTGCGGGATCATCGTCAACGTCACGCCGTTCGAGCCCGAGTGGGAGGGGTATGTGACGCTCGAAATCTCCAATACCACGCCCCTGCCTGCGAAGATTTACGCCAACGAGGGGCTGGCTCAGGTGCTTTTCTTCGAGGCGGACGAGGAATGCGAAGTCTCATACGCGGACAAGAAGGGGAAGTATCAGAAACAACAGTCCATTGTCCTGCCGAAGTTGTAAACAGTATGCAGGGACGACCATCAGGATTTGGATTTCCATCCTGATTTTTATGGGAGGGTCGCCCCTATGGTTAAGCGCGATATTGGAATGCTCTTTAAGTAGCGACTCCTACGGCTGAGCGGCATCGGCAAAAGCCTGCCGGGTCGGTATCGCAAATATCGAAATTCGCTCTTATTGCCGTTGATGGATTAGCCCGTTTTGCCTTTTCCTGGGCAACCGGTTTTTGCGCGAATCATTACATTTCATGTTGCCCGCTCAAGTGGGGCTTTAGTTGAGCTATGCACTTGGCACAGATATTCCAGTCTGACGTACTCTTGGCTACAATCATATATTTCCAGTGCAAGTACAATATCACTGTTCCCACGATGTTGGGCGCGGGGTTACCGACCAATCCCATCTTGAATGGATTGAAACCTCTGCTGAAAACAGCTTCACGCATCTGATTTGTACTGATGATGGTGCCCATGCCAAGGCTATTACATATGTCGCAGACCATTTTTCTCTCCTTTCATTTCGTTGCTAAGTTGTCGAATAGCTTGAGTTATAGAACTTGAGAGTTGGAATTAAAAAGCTGTAGTGTATAACTCGCTTTTTGTGATAAACGCGGGATAATACCCCGCCAAGTAAAATCATACATGATATTGTTAATGGAATTCACGTGCTAAATGTCATATTACCCCCCTGACAATCTGCGGATAGCGTTTGTGCTGCGCTCGTTTCCCACCGCCCCTACTGCAAAAGGCTCAACCACAGGTGGTGGATATCTTTCTTGCGCTGGATGAACACCCTGTGCAATAGCGGAGTTCTAGATCATTGTACCGAAGGTTTTCTAAACAAGCCTTCGGTACATTTTTTTAAGGTGATCCCAAAATGCTCTTTGAGCAGGGACTCCCACTGTTCCTCTGAAACTGCGGTGATCGTTCGGCTTCCATTGCTTGTGACGATCAATGCGTCCCTGTCGAGTGATATGCGCCCATCCTCTGTGACGCGCGAGATGATGCGATTCTTGGTAAAGGGGGAACTTGGCGATGTCTGGTGATATTCGCAGGTTTCCAGATATTCTTCAGGGAAGCGGTGGGGGATGAGATCGAAAAAGTAGTGACGCTCCTGCGAGCCGTCGTAATTTCTCTGCCAGATGATGCAGCCGTCCTTGAACGGCTTGACCCAGTAGCCGCGCAAGCCCTGTACCTGCTCGTTCGGATTATCAATATCCAGCGGTTGGAAGAACGTGTCGCCCCAGCCGACATCCGCCAGCCAGCGCGTGGACTCATGCGGCGCTTTGACCAGCAGGGTCAGGTGATCGAAGTCGATCCCAAAACTGTCGGTCTCTTCGTGATAATCACGCGCGTTGAGATAGGTCACTTCAAAGCGGATCTGCTGTAACAGCCACGCGAACAGACCGTTCAACTCGTAGCAAAATCCCCCACGCCCATCCACGATGACTTTCTGCCACAGGCTCGGCAGGTCGAGTTTGATTCTTCGTCCCAGCCCGATGTCCAGATTCTCGAAAGGGATGCTCCGCATGTGCGCGAGTTGCAGCGCGTGCAGGGTGGCAGAGGCGGGTTTTAGGGATTCGGTGAAGTTGAGTCTTTGGAGGTATTGGGGGATATTTATCATTTTAATTTTCACAAGGGCAAATACAACACTTGATTTCCCCACTCTAATCTATCGCTGTACTCTGCAAGCAGTAAAATATCCTCAATTGCGTTTCCAATGGGAAGATCGTCGGGAACTTCGATAACCCCTGGCATGGATTTTCCCACTCTTACCCGTTCATAGGCAAAGTGTGCCATGGTTGCCGTGTCATGCGTGAGTAAAACCCGACCCTCATTCGCCGCCCATTCCAGAATGACAGGGTCTTCCGCGCCTCTTAATCCAACATCCTGAACGCGGACAATATCCAATTCAGGCTTTCGGCGAAGCAAGCCGCGCACAATATCGTTGTTGAAATTCTCGTCGGAGACCAAAAAGAGCATGGTTACTTGTTTTTTCTTGCCAGCAATCTTTCCCGTATGCCAGACTGGTCAAACCGTTTTTGGTTTTCCACCTTTACGGTTTGCGCGTGTTTTTTTCTTTTTACCAGATATGTGTCCACTTCCTTCGTGTTTTGCAGGTAGTAACTGATCGTGGCATAAATATCGGGCAACTCCAGCGATGGATATTGCTGGGCGATTTCCTCCGCTGTTGCCCCTCTAATGAAGGCATGCACAACCGTATCCAATGTGACGCGCGTTCCACCGACCCGCGCTACGCCATCCTTGCTGAGCTTTATCGGGAGAGGTATTGGCTGGATATTCAGAGTAGTTGCCATGCGCTTATTTTACCCGAACAACTCACATCCCCAGCCAATCGCCCGCCATCTTCGCCAGCCCTCCCACGGGACCCTGCCGTGCGGTACACGGTGGCAGGGACTTCGAGGAACATCCGCCCGTATTGCTTGGTCAGCACGCGGTAGTTAGTTTGACTTGCGGGTCCGCGTTGAACTCCCATTCTTTGCAGTATATTTTTTTGCGGTCTCACGCGATATGATTTTTGGATTTTTCACCCGCGAACGGATGGGTCCCAGCACGCCCACATCCACAAAAACGACATTCGCATCTTTTTTCGGTGCGTGCTTGAGCATGAAACTCGTATATCCCTTATCGCGAGAATCCAGCAATATGACTTCTGCGCCTTCGGGGATCTGTTCGCTGAATTTTGGATGAGTAGTGATATAACGTGTGAACTCCAGAAAGAGATCGCTGTGTTTTAGGGTGTATAGTTCACTCATAGTTCATCTCCTTCAAAAATCGGTCCCGATAAACCTGCCAATTCTTCATAATATCTCTCTGACCGAATGTTAGCGCGCCCGCTGTAGTGTATCCGTCCAGCCATTCCTTCGTTTGACTGCCGTTTGGATGCAAAATGTCACGGTGAGGTCTTCCATGCGCCGTGTCATAGCGGACAACCGCATACCAAATTCCTGCAACCATGATTTCAAGTTGAATGCGAAATTCCACAATATTTGACCCCTGCGCAACATGATAATGCCGATACCGCGATAGGCGTGTCACTGGGTCAAGATAGATTAGAAATTCGCGTTCACCCATGAAGATATTTTACACGAAATGCAAATTTACATCCCCAGCCAATCGCCTGCCATCTTCGCCAGCCCTGCCACGGGACCCTGCCTTGCCGTACACGGTGGCAGGGACTCGAGGAACATCCGCCCGTATTGTTTGGTCAGCACGCGGCGGTCAAGGATGGCGACCACGCCTCTGTCAGAGGCGGTGCGGATCAGGCGTCCAAATCCCTGACGGAATTTGAGGATGGATTCGGGCAGGTAATATTCGTTGAAGGGATCTTCATATAACTCAGAACGCGCCGAAATGATCGGGTCGGAGGGAACGTCAAAGGGCAATTTGGTGATGACGACGACGGACAGCGAATCGCCAGGCACATCCACACCTTCCCAGAAGGAGCGGGTTCCAAGCAGCACAGCCCGCTCTGTTGATTTGAACGACTCAAGCAGGGCATTGGGCGACGCGCCCTCTCCCTGTTCGTAGACAAAAATATCCTCACGCGCCAACGGACCCGTAATCGCCTGTGCGGTTTTCTTCAAAGCAGTGTAGGACGTGAACAACACGAGCATTCGTCCGCCGGTGGCTTTGGCTGTGGATGTGATGGCACGGTCGAGCGCCTGCTGGTAGTTGAAATTATTTGGCTCCGGCATGTCGTTGGCAACGTAGAGCAGCGTGCTGGATTCGTAATCGAACGGCGAGCCGAGCGAAAGCACATCCACTTCATCGGCGGCGAGCGTGTTGCGGACGTAACGGAAATCGCCGTGGGTGGTCATCGTGGCAGACGCCATGATGACGCTGGCTTTTTCGTACCACAGATGTTTCTGCACCAACGGTCCCACCCGTAGTGGGGCGGCGTTGAGTGAAAGCCTCTCGCCGCGCGGGTTGACTTCGATCCAGTAGATCAGTTCGTTGGTTGGCTTGTGCATCATTCCCGATGCGGCGGTTTCGGCTTCGGTCATGCGGCGGATGAGCGTACCAAACCCACCCATGACATCTTCCACATTATCGTGTCCGTCGCTGTATAAGTCGGCGAGTGATTTATAGATTTCATCCAGCGTTTTGATCAGGTGCGACATCGTTTCACTAACCTGCCCCCACAGCATTTCGAGGTCGTCCCAGCCTTGCAGGGTGCGGGTGGCTGGCACGATCCGCAGCTGCCACGAATAATTATTTTGCTGCTGTCCTTCGCGCTGTGCGGCGATGAACTCGCCCAGATAGATAAAGAATTCCTTGGAAAGTTGTTCGAGTCTGAAGGCCTGGTCGGTGGCGCGTTTTGATTTTTGTTGGAGCAAGCCAAAATCGGAGGGACGCAGCGAGTTGTGCAATTCGGTCAGCATCCTGCCGAGCAAGCCTGCCGACGATCCGCCCAGTTCCTTCAACATGCGGTCAAGGTCGTTCTGCGTCATGCGGAATGAAAGCGCGTTCGTAATCGCCGACTCCATGTGATGCGCTTCGTCCACGATGACATAATCGTATTCGGGCAACACCTTGCTGCCCGTCGAAACATCGGATAGCAGCAGGGCGTGATTGACGATCAGCAGATGGGAATTTTGCGCCGCCTGTTTTGCGCGCTGGAACGGACATGCGCCTCCCATCCGACCGAGGCATGTTTCTGTTGTGCAGGCATCATCCTCCGCTGAGAGTCTGGTCCACACCTCGCGTTCGATGGGTCCTGTCAGATTCAGTTCGTTGCGGTCGCCGCTGGCATTTTCCAACTGCCAGACGATGATCTTCGACAGCACGCGCATCTCGTTGGCATTGGCGGGGCCGTGCGAACGCATGTAGCCCACCTTGCGCGGACAGAGGTAATTGGCGCGTCCCTTCAATACGGCGGCGCGCACTTCCATGTTGAGCGCGGCTTTCAGGTCGGGGATGTCTTTTTTGATGAGCTGGTCTTGCAGGTTGATGGTGTTGGTGGAGACGACCACGCGGGTGTTATTCTGGAACGCAAACCAGGCCGCAGGCACAAGATAGGCAAAGGATTTGCCGACGCCCGTCCCTGCCTCGACCATGAGATGCCTGCCTTGCGACAGGGCGTTGGCGACCGCTTTGAGCATTTCAACCTGTTCGCCGCGATGTTCGTAGGATTCAAAATATTTTGAGAAGGGTCCGCCATATTCGAGGATCGAAGCGACTTCTTCTGGGTCGAGCGGCGTCGGCTCTTCGGTGCGCTGTACAGGCGTGGATTCTTTTTGGGTGGTTGGGGCAAGCGTCGGCTTGGGAGAGGCGGTGCGGGTTGTCCGCTTCGGCGCTGTTCTGGGCTTGATGCCTTCCTTCACGCGGGCGTGCAATGCCTGTTCAAATGCCCAGCCTGCGTCCCAATCCACGAAGTTGCCGAGTTCCACGATCTCCTGCAAGGTTTCAAGCGGAAGTTCGGCGGCGAGGTCGAGCAGGCGGACGTAACAGGCCTGGGTGACGCGGGCATCGTCCAGCGCGCGATGGGTGGCGGGGAGGGGGATGTTCAATTGCTGCCCAAGCGCGCCGAGGTTGTAGCGGCTGGCCGTGGGCATGAGGACGGAAGCCAGTTCGTAGGTATCGAGCGTTTGCTGGTATGCGAACAAACCCGCCTTGCGCAGAAAACCGATATCGAACTTGACGTTGTGACCAAGGATGGGTGCATCGCCGACGAAGGCGGTTAGGTCATGCGCGATGTCTCGCAGGCGCGGCGCCTGCCGCACCATGGCGTTGTCGATGCCTGTCAAGCCGGTAATGAAATCGGGGATGTTTTTACCGGGGTTGATCAGGGTGCTGAATTCATCTTCCACGCGCCGCCCGTTGAATTTTACGGCTGCGATCTCGATGATGGCTTCGCGGTTTTCATCCAACCCGGTGGTTTCGATGTCGAGCGATACAATGATGGTCATGTTAGAACAAGTGTACCATTAAAGGCGCGGTGTTTTTTTTAATTAAATGCCGCGCCTTTGTGTGTTTTATTCGGCTGAAAACAATTCAGTGATCTGGTTGATCTGACTGCCGGATAGCGCGCGACTTTTTGCTCCCTGGCGCATGAATTCCTTCAACTGCTTGATCTTTATCGCGGGGAGCAGGGACTCATTCGCCTCCAACTCGACCTTTTCATTGGTGAACACCAAAATAGGTTTTATCTCAGGGACGTTTGATTCACCCAACTTCTTCGTGAGGAATTTTTTCAACGCAGCGGCTTCACCCTCTGCTTCGAGGTCTGGGCGGCCGATCCCTTCCTGCCCGAAGATACGCATGTAGGCCTGAAAGAAACCGCCGCCGCGTACCCTCCAGCGTTTCTTGTCGTAGAAGATTTGCCCGCCCTGATGCAGGGGCAGGATGACCCAAACGCCGGACGGACCCACCAGCAGGTGCGAGACCGGGGTAGTGTAATGGAACATAATGAACTCACTGTGCAGACCTTTCAGCCCTGCGTCCAGTTTTTCGTCGGGGCGCGGGGAGCGTCCCCAGCGGCTGCCCATATACATGCCTATCTGTGTCATGATGAAACCGATGGCAAGGCAGACCAGCGAATAGGTGAATAATTCGGGTCTGGTAAAGGAGATATACATCCCCAACCCAAGCACGACCAACGCCCCCAGGCTTGTATACTGACCGATGGTCCCGTTTCTTTTGATACGCTTTTCGTCTTTTATGATCTTCATGTTATTTTTTTAAGACTCTCTTCGATTGCGGATTTCATTGCATCTAAAACTTTTACATCGACTGCATGTTTTGCCACACGGACGGCATTCTTGATGGCGAAGTCATCCGAACGCCCATGGCCGATGAAGACCAACCCGTTGATGCCGAGCATGGGAGCGGCGCCCTGTTCGGAGGGGTCGAGCAGGCGTTTGATCGCTCCCAGCGCAGGTTTGACCAGCAAGCCGCCGATCTTGGTGAGGATACTGCCGTTCTTGATGATCTCACGGATCCTGTCGGTAATCAGTTTGGCGACTGCTTCGGACGATTTGAGCATGACGTTGCCGGTGAAGCCGTCCGTCACGGCCACATCCACCTTGCCGCCGATGACTTCCTTGCCTTCCACGTTGCCGAAATAATTCAGGTTGGAGTCCTTGAAGAGCGGTGTGGCGGCTTTTACGAGTTCGTTGCCTTTGCCTTCCTCTTCGCCGTTGGAGATCAACCCTATTTTCGGGTTTTTCACGCCGCGCACTTTTTCGGCGTAGATACTCCCCAGGATGCCAAACTGAAGTAGATTTTCAGGCTTGCAGTCAGGGTTGGCGCCGATGTCCAGCACAACACAAGTGCCCGTTGCTGTGGGGAAGATGGGAGCCAGCGCCGGGCGGTCTACGCCGCGGATGCGTCCGAGGCGGAAGAGGGCCGAGACCATGCCTGCGCCCGTGTTTCCAGCCGTGACAAAGGCATCCGCTTCGCCGCTCTTTACCAGATCCATGCCGACTGCCATTGAGTTCTTCGAGTCTTTTGCGCGCGCCTTGAGCACAAGTTTTTCGCCCTTGTCTTCCATGCTGAGAACTTCGGGCGCATGCACCACGCGGATGTTCAATCCCTGTGTGTTTTGCGCTTCCAAAACAGGCTTGATCCTGGCTTCATCGCCTACCAAAATAATATCCACCCCATATTCCCGTGCAGCTTGCACCGCTCCAACAACATCAGGAGTTGGGTGGTCATCACTCCCCATTGCATCTACTACGATTCGCGCCATGTTTCTATCTCCTTTTGAATCCGCGCTTGACAAGCAAAGCAAGCCGATTATAATACTGCCTGCTCGCGCGCTGGTGCTGGAATTGGCAGACAGGCATGGTTGAGGGCCATGTGCCGCAAGGCGTGGAGGTTCAAGTCCTCTCCAGCGCACAAGACATCCCCGAAAGTTCAGGGATGTCTTTTTATTTCCACTCTTCCCACGAAAATTCCTGTAAATCCTTATCTTTTACCTGTGAGTGCAATTCACTTACAAAGACAAACTCATACCCTTTTTGTTTGAGAACGCCAAGCATTTTATCGAAATAAGCGAAGGCACGGGATGAGTTTCTCGATAGCGCTGCCCTTTCCAACCCTCTGATTGTGTTGTTCGGGATGGCTGCAAAATAAAAATCATGCGGATGTGACAGTAGAAGCGTCGAAGCGGGCAGCCCAAATAACTTCAGAAACAGCGAATACAATCCCCAGCCGAACAGTTTTGCATAACTTAACGCAAATACAATGCGGATCTTTTCGATGGCAGTGAACGGAAACTCCACCAGTGATTTTCCGTCCGCTCGCGTCACGCGGAACGGGACGTTTGGCATGTGCAAATTGAAATAGCCAAACTCCCCGGGGCGGATGGACGGATACACGCTGGCGTCATATTCGAAATCGTGGTCAAGCAAATGCGCCAGTCCATCCCTGTTAATTCTGCCGATTGGGGCGCGATAGCCGAGCGGTTTCGTGCCTGTGAAATTCCGGTACGCTTCCCGCGAGTTGCGGACTTCAACCAGCGAGCAGGCGTTGCGGGGATCATGCGTATGCGAGTGGACAGAGAACTCCAGTGGAATGTGTGCTGCCAGTTTCTTGAAATCACCGCCTCTTGTTTCAAATAAATTCGTAACCGTGAACATGGTCACTTTTGCGCCATGTTTATTGATGATGGAGGCGTAGGTTTCCAGAAATTCCGGGTTTTCAAGCAGGCGGATATGCTTTTCAGGATCACCGTAATCGGGTTCCATGTCCAGTGTGACGCAGGCAAGTTTCTTCATGCAGGCAGGTTGGTGACGTAGTAGAAGTTATTCCGTTTGATCACACGCAGGTTTGTAAAGCCGAATGGCGCTGCCAGTTTTGCGAATTCATCCAGCGAATACAGGTATACGCCGGGCAGGCGGTTCACACGGATATACACTTGTCTTAATATCCAGGTGGGGAATTCCTTTTTACGTCCGTGGTCGGGGAAATCGAGCAGGAAATATTTGGCGCGCAGATTGCCGAGAAAGGCAGACATATCGTCAGCGTTGAAATATTCGATGACACCCAGCGCAGTAACCAGGTCCACTTGCGGAAGCGGGGAATTGGACTGCGCCACATCCATCGCGGAAAATTCAACCTTGTCCTGAACTCCCAATTCGCTGCCGTGCTTTTTCGCAAGCGCCAATGCGTCGTTGGAAATATCGGTGCCGTACACTTTTTGCGCGCCTGCTTCGATCATCTGAAATGCAAACCGCCCCGAAGCACAGCCCACATCTAAAACGGTCAAATCCCTGATATGCGGCGTGAGCAATTCGAGCGCGGTATTCATGCGCACATACATGGCGTCGCCGCGAAAGACAGTGGAGAGACGGTCCCACCAGTTGGCGTTTTGCTGGCCTTCCCGATGGTACGCGCTGGCTTCCCAACTTTTCAGGTGTTCTTCCCAGTATTTTGCTGATTCGGATTTTTGGTTTGGATTTGTCATGGCTGGAAATTATACCCGCTTCATTCATACCCTCAAGCCTGATTCACGAAACGATCAGACTGCAACACGTGACAGCGCCCTCCGCCTTGGCCAGTTCGTCCAAATTGACATTGACCACGCTGAAGCCTTTTTGTTCGAGTTCCCGCTGGGTTTTCGGGAACGCCGTCGGGTAGATGATTTTGCCTTTGATGGGCAGGCAGTTGGCGGCGAAGGGTTCTGAGGCGTCCACGTCAATGAGGTTAAAGCCGTTGAAGTGGGAGGCGTCCACCCAGTTTTTGTTGATGAGCAATGTGCTGTCATCCACGCGGGTGACAGCGGTTTTGAGATGCAGGCAGTCTCTCAATTCGATCCCGTGAACCTTGTAGCCGAAATTATCGAGCAGACTGTTCAATTGCTTGACGGCTTCCATGGTGCTGCGTGTGGACAAGCCGATGTAAATATTTTTTCCAAGCACGAGTACGTCGCCGCCGTCCACCGTTGCGGGTGCAGTGACATGCATAAGCGAGCGGTGCGGCGACAGGGCGCGGGTAATAGATTCTATTTCAGGCTTGCGGGAATCTGCGCCGGGTCTCGTAATGACTGCGACTTCAGGCAGGATGAAGGCGGTATCTTCCACGAAGACCGAATCGGGCAAATCTGGTTCTTCGGGGAGTTCGATGATCTGACAGCCTATTTGTGCCAGGGTTTGGACATATTCATAATGCTGTTGGCGGGCGATGGTGAGGTCAATGGGAGTGCGGTCTATGTGGGTAATCTCGCACTCGTTGAAGCGCGGGCTGACCTTGCGGGTGATGGCGATGACCATTAACCGCCGCCTGTGCGATAGCGAACGATGAGCGCTTCGGTACGCGGGTCTTTGGGGGCGTTGAAGATCTGTTCCGGCTTGTTGTCTTCGACCAGTTCGCCGTCTGCCATGACAATGACGCGGTCTGCCACTTCGCGGGCGAAGCCCATTTCATGGGTGACGACGAGCATGGTCATACCATCCTTGGCGACCTTTTTCATGACATTCAGCACTTCGCCGATGAGTTCAGGGTCGAGCGCGGAGGTGGGCTCGTCGAAGAGCATGACGCGTGGTTCCATCGTCAATGCACGGGCAATGGCGACGCGTTGTTTTTGTCCGCCAGAGAGGCGGTTGGGATATTCGTCTTTTTTGAATAACAACCCGACACTATCCAGGTGCTGCTCGGCGAGTTCAACAGCATGTTTTCGATCCATGCCTTTGACGGTGACCGGTCCTTCGATGACATTTTCCAGCACGGACATGTGCGGGAAGAGGTTGAACTCTTGAAAGACCATGCCTGTCTTCAGGCGCACATCATGGATCAACTGACGCTGCTGCTTTCCCTTTCCGCCGACTGCCACACGGACGCCGTCCACTTCGATGGAGCCGTGGGAAGGGTCTTCCAGAAAATTGATGCAGCGCAGCAGGGTGCTTTTCCCCGAACCACTGCGCCCGATGATGCAGACCACTTCGCGCTCGCCCACTTCCAGATTGATGTTATTCAGGACATGCAGGCGTCCGAAATATTTGTCGAGGTTGGAAATCTTTACAATGGGCAGCATATTATCGGTCTCCTTTGGAGAGGCGGGCTTCAATGATGCTCTGAACATACGTGAGGAGCAATGTCATCAGCCAGTAGAAAAGGGCCGCCATGATGAGCGCTTCGAGGTTATTGAATTGAGCGCGTCCCACGCGGGTGGCGCGCCACATGACTTCATGGACAAATCCCGTGGCAGAGACGAGCGCGGAGTCTTTTGTCATGGCGATGAATTCATTGCCGACGGGGGGGATGGCGAACCGCAGCGCCTGCGGGAGGACGACTCTGCGCATCGTTTGGATGGGTGTCATGCCAAGGGCAATTGCCGCTTCACGCTGACCTTTGCCAACGGATGCCAGTCCGGCACGGAATATCTCGCTCATGTATGCGCCGTAATTCAACCCAAGCGCCAGCACGCCTGCGAACAAGCCGGTAAGCACAATCCCAAGTTGAGGCAAAGCCAGGAAGAAGAAAAAGATTTGCAGGTAAAGCGGCGTTCCGCGGATGAGGGAAACGTAAAACGTACTAAGAGCATAGATCGGCGGGATGGTCGAAAGGCGTCCCAGTGCGGCTAGAAGTGCAAGGGTCATGGCAAGTGTGATCGCGAGAACGGAGACGAGCAGGGTTTGGGGCAGCCCAAGTGCAATGAACCCGATGTTCTTAACAATAAAGTCAGTATTTAATTCGATGGTTTTTATGCCTAGAAAACTTTGCCCGCTGAAAAAATATATAATAATAAGAAAAAAAATACCCCAGGAAACCCCCACGTTTCGTTTGAACCCCCGCTGTTGTCTCTGCTGTGCTTCAAACAGTAGATCGCCCTGCGATTTAACCCCGCCTTCTGTTCCTTTGGTAAATGCACTCATGGCTTGTCACCTTTATACAAAGAAATGAAGGGAAGCGGCACAAAACCGCTTCCCTTCATTTTGCTGAATTATATTAGTTGGGTGCCTGGGTCAGGTCTTCGCCGAACCATTTGTTCGAGAGTTCGGAGAGAGAGCCATCGCTGTGCATCCCTTCGATGATCTTGTTGACTTCCGCAAGAAGGCTGGCGGTGGGCAGGCTGGCGCTCTTGTCCACGGCAGCGGCAAGGTCTTCAGAGTAGACCGCAGAGCCGAGTTTCACTACAGGGAAGTCCGCCGCGATATTGGCGTTGACGACGGTCTCAGAGGTCACATAGCCGACAAAGTCCTGGCGTCCAGCGGCGATTGCCTGGGCACATTCCTGATCGGTGGGCAATGGGACGATGGTCACGTTGGCGGGCGGCTGGGCATAGATGGAGGCTTCGGGCAAGCCGAGACCTTCAAAGTCGCCGCTTAGCCACTGATCGTAGGTGGTGGCGCTGCCGACACAAAGAGCCTGTCCTTCGAGATCAGCATGGGAGGTGAGACCGGAGTCGGCACGGACCGCGATTACTGCGGGAGTGTAGTAGTACGGTGTGCTGAAATCAAGGATCTGCTGGCGGGCGGTGGTGACGGTCATGGAGCCGACGCTGAGATCCCATTTGTTTGCCCAACTGCCGGCGGTGATGATGTCCCAATCGGGGGTGGCGAAGCAGGTTTCCACGCCGAGGGCGGCGCCGATGGCGATGGCAACGTCCACATCGAAGCCTTGCATTTCAGCGGTGGTCAAGGCATCGGACGGACACTTGGTGTCGGAAGGACGCGAACCCGAAGTGTTCAAAAATGACTGAGGCTCATAGTTGGGGTCTGTGGAAACGAGGATGTATCCGCGTTCCTGGATGGCGCCGAGCAGGTCAGTGGCTTGGGAGTCTCCACCGCCTCCGCAGGCAGCAAGTACAAGAGATGCCAGCACGAGCAGGCTGGCAAGTGAGAAAAGTTTTTTCATTATCATCTCCTCCGAGATAAATAAAATAGGTTTGGCAATCGGCTGAATTGCCACAGATGGGCATCCAATCTGCGAGGTTAAGGATAGACTATTTTTTATAATTGTGCAAGGATTTTCATATAATGCCCACGGTCACAAATTGCGCTTTCCGCCTTCTGAAAAAGCGCAATTTGTACCCTACGGGCATTATATGACCGCGCTGGGTATATATTTCAAGATGGTAAAATTGCTTACCAAGAGCCTATCCGTAAATCCTCGGAATGCGGACTTTAGTCCGCGATGCCAGGGCAGACTAAAGTCTGCCCTCCGATTTTATGGACAAGGTCTAAAATAAACTGGAGGCAGGCACACATGTCCGCGATATTTCCGAGCGAAGAGTGGTTGCAGGGGTTGGAAGATAAACTCAATTCTGATGAGCATTATGCCGAGATCGCCAAAAATTGGGAAGGCGATCTGTTTTTCAATATCGAACCCGAAGGGAATTTGAAAGAGCCGCTCACGTTCTATCTGGATCTGTGGCATGGCAAATGTCGAAAAGTGGATTACAACCCTGATGCATCTGCCTACCCCAACCCCGCTTTCAAATTGAATGCGACGTACAGCAACATCACTGCCGTGCTGACAGGGAAATTGAACCCGATGACCGCCATGATGACCATGAAGTTGAAAGTTAACGGCAGTATGGCATACATGATGCGTAACGTCCCCACCGTGCTGGACTTTGTCCGCGTGGCGCAGGAAGCGACGAAGGAAATTCTCTAACATGTCATTGCGAACCGCATAGCGGTGAAGCAATCTCCTGGCAATTGGGGGATTGCTTCGCTCACTGGCGTTCGCTCGCAATGACAGAGTAACTTATGCTGCCCATCCTAAAAATTAACCTCACCGACAACACCACCGAAGAATTCATCATCCCCAAGGAATGGGAACGTGATTTTCTCGGCGGCGCATCCCTTGCCGCGCGGATTTTGTATCCGCACCTCACGCAGGAACTTGACCCGCTTTCGCCTGAGTCTCCTTTGCTATTTATCAACGGTCCGCTGACAGGGACGAATGGTCCCACCACGGGGCGCTTTGTGATTTGCGGAAAAGGTCCCGCCACGAATCTGTGGGCTGAATCCAACATTGGCGGCTTTTGGGGGCCTGAACTCCGCAAGGCTGGCTACGATGGTTTGTGGATCACAGGAAAAGCTCCCAGCCCCGTATATGTCTGGGTCGAAGACGGCAGGTTCGAGGTCCGTAGTGCGGCGAATGTTTGGGGCAGGGATATTTATCAGGCGCAGGAAATTGTCAAAGCGGAAGTGGGAGTCAAAAGCGCGCGCGTCGCAGTGATTGGGCAGGCGGGCGAGCATGGCGTTTTGTATTCGTCCATTTGTTGTGACCACGGACGCATGGCGGGACGCACGGGCATGGGCGCGGTGATGGGTTCGAAAAATCTCAAAGCCGTGGCGGTGCATGGCACGCGGAAAATTGAAGTGACTGGGGAGTATGCAAAGCTGCGCTCGGAAGCCAACCGCACCTTGAAGCAGGATAACGAAGCCAGGGTGATGCACGAACTCGGTTCGGCGGGCGTGGCGAATTATGCCGAGTACCTCGGTGCGATGCCCGCCAAATATTATCATCAGGGCGGGTTCGCCGGCGTGGATAATATTTCGGGCGCGAAGATGGCTGAGTCGATTCTGGTTGGCAAGAGCGCGTGTCAGGGCTGCGTGATCGCCTGCGGACGCGTGGTGGATATCGGCGACGGCTCAAAGCGCAAGGGACCTGAATACGAAACCGTTGTTGGCTTTGGCGCGAATCTGTTGATCGATGATTTGGTGGAAGTGGTGCGCCTCGGCGAACTATGCGACAAATACGGATTGGACAGCATCAGTACGTCCAACACGATCGGGCTTGCGTTTCACCTTTTTGAAATGGGAAAGATCACGCTTCAGGATACGGGTGGGCTGGATCTTGAATGGGGAAGTTTTCCCGCCGCCCGACAGTTGATCCACATGATCGCCAACCGCGAGGGCATCGGTGACATCATGGCGCGCGGATCGCGTCAATTGGGCGCTGCCTTTGGCGCGGAGGATGAAGCCGTGCAGGTGAACGGACTTGAGGTTGCCTATCACGATTCGCGCGGCGTTTCAGGCATGGCGCTTTCGTATGCCACCAGTCCGCGCGGCGCGTGCCATAATCAATCCGATTATTTCTTCGTGGATTTTGGACATACCTACGAAGAGATCGGCATTGACTATTTCGAGCGACAGGCACAGGCGGAGAAAGCCGCCAATGTTGCAAAACATCAGGATTGGCGCACGCATTTCAACTCGGCGCTGATCTGCATCTTTGCCAACGTCTCACCGCAAACACAAGTGGATTTACTCAACGCCCAACTCGGCTTGAAGTGGACCATCCCCGACTTAATGAAATCAGGCGAACGCGCCTGGAACCTAAAACGCGCCATCAATAACCGCATGGGTTTGAATGCTTATAACGACAAACTTCCCAAAGCCCTGCTTGAACCATTAAAAGAAGGCGGCGCGGAAGGCTTCTCTCCCGATATCGAAGGCATGCTCTTTGCCTACTATGAAGCCCGCGACTGGGACCTGGAAACAGGCAAGCCCACCCGCAAGAAATTGCTGGAGCTGGAACTGGACGATGTGGCGATGGATTTGTGGGGGTGAAAGCAATACTCAGTAGTTCACGAAAGCGTAGTAACGACTTTAGTCGTTCGGCTAAAAAGCGGCTAAAGTTGCTGCTCCAAGAGCTTGTCCGAAAAATCGTAGTGCAGACTTTAGTCTGCCTTAGAGACAGTTTCTTAACTCGTAGGCAAAGACCCTAAAGGTCTGTAAATAAATAGATTCCCTCATGCGCCCTCATCCCCAGCCCTTCCCCCGAAAGGGGAAGGGAGTCCCCTCTCCCTTCGGGAGAGGGTTAGGGTGAGGGAAAAACGTCCTTGCATGAATAGGCGCGGGAAGTTATTC
>JAUXWL010000032.1 GCA_030680155.1 Anaerolineales bacterium | reverse complement strand
GCATGTGAAGTTTCCAAAAGAGCATTTGTTTGAGGTAACGTAACGCGACTTTCAAGTCGCATCCCATCCTGGGGAATTCTTATCCTGTCATTGACACCGCTTTCCTACCACAGTATACTGATAAATGAATGACCATTCACTTATCAGGAACTCCCCATGTCCCCCCGTCCAAACGTCAGCGCTGAACGCAAACCGCAAATCCTGCAAGCCGCCGCCCAGGTTTTCCTGAACAAAGGCTTCGCCGCCGCCCGCATGGAGGATATTGCCAGGCAGGCAGAATTAAGTGTGGGAAACCTCTATCGCTATTTCCCCGGCAAATTGGATATCACCCTGGCTTTGATGGAACTCTTTCTCGAACCCAGCCTGAGCGTCTCAAACGACCTGCTCACCGCGACAGGCACATGCCGCGAGCGGCTGGAGGAATCTTTCCTGCGCGTCCTGGAAAAACAAGACCCCGCCATGCTGACCCTCTACGGGGAAATGTATCATCTTGCCCGATACGAGCCGCGCGTCCACGCGGTATTGCAAGATTACAACCTCCGCTACCAGAAAATCGTTGCCGCCATCCTCCAGCAAGGCCTCGCGCGCGGCGAACTGCGCCCCGCCGATCCCGACGCGCTCGCCTTTGCCTTCCAATCCATTTTCGATGGCTTCATGCAAAACATGGCGCTGACCCCTGAGCCACTCGACCTGCCTGCCGTTTTGCGCCAAACCTTCAACATGCTTTTCGATGGGCTTTCCATCACGCGCTCCAGCGCGGCTTGAATCTGAAAACCAAAATCTTCATATCGCCAAAGGAGTCGAACATGCAAAACCAAAACCTGGTCGTTCCCTTCAACTGGCGCGAGGTCGGTCTCTTTATCGCCCTCGCCTATGTCTTCAGTTGGTTGTGGTGGGGCGCGCTGATATTTTCCGGCGCGCAAACCTTCTCCAACCTCTCGCAGATGAGCGCCGACGAAGCCCAGTCCGCGCAGATGATGATTGCCATTGGCGATTTTGGTCCCCTGCTCGCCGCGCTGATCATGCGGATGTTTGTCAGCCGCGAGGGGCTGCGCGGCTCGATGGGCTGGAAGCGTCCCTTCAAGTTCTACCTCGCCTCTTTCCTGACCCCGATCCTGTTCTTCGGTATCCTGGCAGTTTTCAACCATCTGACGGG
>JAUXWL010000005.1 GCA_030680155.1 Anaerolineales bacterium | reverse complement strand
AATGGCTTTTTGCCGGAAAATACAGGCAAGCTGCGCCCACAATCTAATCGGTTTGCCCCTACGGAGCCGATATACTACTTTTTAGCACCCGGCGGCGACAACTCTGTCCTTTTCTGTTTAAAATTGGGCCAAGCTTTCGCCCGATTTTTTTATTTTTGGCTTTTTCGGTCAGGCACTATGTAGCAACTGCACAAAGCTAAACCCCGCGTAACCCGTTAAAATCCATGCCATTGCAACCCATAAAAGGAATCCAAATGGCAGAAACCCACGTCATAAGCGCACTGGTAGCGAAGCGTTCCGAGCTGATGGCTCACTACCGCAAAGAGATAACCAGGCTTTCTGAAGAAGTACAGACGCTCGATGCAACCATCAAGCTATTTGAGCCGGATTACCGTATTCACACGATCAAGCCCAAGCGTTACCAGAAGAAAAATGTCTTCTTCAAGCATGGCGAAGGCGGCAGGGCTGTTCTTGATATTCTCAGGGATGCGGTGAAGCCGTTAAGCACCAACGCTATCACGTCGGCAGCAATGCTCAGGAACGGCATAAGCAGCGAACATGAGAAACTGTTACAGGCATCCGTACTGTCTATCTTGTACAGGCACAAGAAAAAAGGCGTGGTGGTGGATATTGGGAAGGATGATGCGGGGTGGTTGTGTTTGGGATTTGGTGGGCTGATGAATGATTTTTATGGCAAAAAAGCACGGTTATTTCTAAATATAAATAAATTTCGCGGTCTATTGGTTTTATTGAGACTTCTCAAGTCTCGTCTTTCATCTTCTTGGTTTTTTTCTTTTGTGGATTTACCTCTGCGGCATCTACTGCTACAGGAGAATTAGGCAGAGACGGCATTAGCCCTATACTGGAGAATCCAATCATTGCACTGGGGCATGTTGCCTCTGGTGTTGGACCAAACATACCTGTACCGATTTGAAATTCCATTAATAAATCATACCGGCCTTCGTGAATTCCATAATGCTTTATAAGTACCGCAGTTAGTTCTCGCAAATTCAACGGAGGGTGAATAGATTGAGGTTTGGCGTTATTAGTGGACATTGTTATTTTCAGTTGTTTTTATCGTAGACCATTGATTCATTGCTGAGGTTATTCTTAATAAATTTTGATTGTCGGTGCTTACGAATGTTACCTTATGGTGATGATTCACATCATGCGTAGAGTTGAGATAACATTCTAGCGCCTTCTTTACCACTTCATTTAGAGATACATCATCACGTATAGATTTAGATGTTGCCTGTCTGTGTAATTCAGGAGAAATCCTAATATTAAACTGGCCTTTTAAAGGTTTCTGAGGCTCCCTTCCTAACTCCTTGCATGTTTCAATGTAGTCATCAACGGCAGCTTGAAACTCTTTCTGTAGATCATAAGGAGTAGCTGCCTCGTAAGTAATTAGATCACTTATGAAGAGTATTTTTCCTCTACAAACATTCCTTTCCGTATCTATCTCTGCGGTCCCTTCGTAATCTTTATAGTTAAGAGTATTCATTAAATAAACCCGTATGTTTTTAGATGCTCTATTACGTCGGCTATACAACCTTTATCGACATCGGGAGATGGATGGGGTTGATGGCAAATAATAAGTGCGTCCTTCTTTTTGTGGAAAAACTTTCTACGCGACCCATTCCCCTTCTTTTCCTCGTAGCCTAGGTGTTCTAAAACGCTTTTTAGTTCATGCCATTTTATGTCAGAAGATGGTGGGGTCGAGCACAGTTTGGCAAGCGCTTTTTCATGCTTCGCCATAACTTTTTACCTTACAAAATTATTTATTGTAACTACTAAACGGTTACGCATTGTCATTTATTTTTGTACTCCATGTCAATTTTTAAAATGAGAATTTAGATGTCCGTGGAGGATTTTACAGCAATGCGTTGGACTGGGTCTCTTTATTCGGGTTGTTAGTAGATGCTTGTTGCCGCTAAGACGTGTATTTTCCGATAATAATGCCACAAATCAGAGTATCAATAACTTTAATAAAATATCAAGCCGCCAACTTCTCAATGGTCTTGTTACCTTGCCAATACCCGCACCAGTTCCGTGAAGTCGGCTTGTTGGCGCAACGGGTAGTGATGTCAGTAAAGATTTCACCGGTTGACATACGGCGGGTATCTTCCCGGTAAGCAACTTCATTCGCATAGGCGGGTAAGTTCTGGTTGCCCATTTTATGGACTTGGCCTTTGTGCATCCGGCGGAACCGGGAAAAGTAAGATTCCGCTTGGTTGGTGCATTCGCCATTATCACCTTTGTAATGCTCTTGATGATTGACGCGCTTCATATCAAATTTGGCGTGTAATGCGTCATAGCACTTAGCATCATCCGCGTGGATCGTTGCCATGCCATCAATGTGTTGTATAGCCAGCTTTTTAATGTCGGCTTGGTTTTCTGACTTCACCACAAAGGTTTTTGTTTTGGCCGCACCTTCGCCCTCTTCGCCGCGCTCACGGATCGTGATAATGCAGCGTTTGTTCGGGTTTTGGTTCTCAACAAGGCGTAAGTCTTTTCGGTCTTCCTTTTCGTTCTCAGGACGCACATAGCTGTTCACATAAGCGCCGTCGATCTCGACTGTTCCAGTCAGTTTTTCCGCATTGGCATCTATTAACGATTCCCGTATTTTGTGCATCAGTACGAAAGCAGTCTTGTACTGCACATCCAGGTCACGCGACAGTTGCAGGGCGGAAAAACCTTTCGCGGTATTGGTGAATAGGGCTACTGCGCCAATGTAAACACGCAAGGGCAGCTTGTGGTGTGCAAACAGAGTGCCGGAGGTAACGCTGAAGGTATGGTTGCAGTCTTTGCAGCGCCATTGCTTGCGGGTATTAATGAAATAATGGGAATCAATGCAACCACAGGAAGGACAAATCGGATCACCCTCACCCCAGCGGGATTCTCTGAACAGGTCAAACGCCGCTTCATCGGTCAGGGTAAAGATTTGCATCAATGACAGTGAGCGGGCTTTTGCGGATAGTAAAAAGTGTTGCGCCATGTTGATACTCTCTGTTAATTTCAAATACGACATAAATATATCATATATAAAATAATACTCAACACATTTATTTCATATATGAAATAAATATTTATTATTGTGCTATCCTATGCCCTTTTAACAGACACAAGAAAACACTATGGAAACACCGGACTGGAAAGCCTCTGCAAAAAATATATTGAAAGCCGAATTGACCCGCAAAGGAGTTGATTACGAAACGCTTTCCGCAAAGCTTAAAGAATTAGGGATAGACGAAAGCTACAACAGCCTGAACATAAAGATCAACCGGGGAACGTTTACTTTTCAGTTTTTCTTGCAGTGCATGACGGCTATTGGAGTTAATGATGTACGATTAAATTAATCGTACCGATCATCAACTAAAATCCATTTTAAGTTTAATTATATGCGTAATAAATGCAAGTATAAAAACACCTATGCTTGCAAAAAATAAATGCAAGCATATAATGCAAGCAAACAATAAATAGGAATTAAAATGGAAACTGAAAAAGATAAAACAAAATCTATTGGCGGGAGAGCTAGAGCGGCTAAATTAACGCCAGAGCGTCGATCAGAGATAGCAAAAAAGGCGGCAGCTTCTCGCTGGGATGACAATTTGCTAACTGCTACACATGAGGGAGAATTTACAATAGGAGATGAGATTGTTTCTTGTGCTGTTTTACCAAACGGATTGCGAGTAATAACTCAAGCTACTTTTCTTAGGGCTTTGGGTCGATCTAGGTCTCCAAAGGCAGGAACCGGGGTTTTAAGCACCGTCGACGACTTACCATTTTTTCTTCAAGCTGAGGCACTAAAACCCTTTATTTCTGAAGAGTTAGCAATGTCGACGACTCCTATTTTTTATCGAAGCCCAAAAGGTTCCAAGGGTGTCGGGTATGACGCTAGGTTACTTCCACAAGTGGCAGAGGTTTATTTGAAATATAGGGATTCTCTTCTTATAAAGAATAAAAAAATACCTACCAATAATGCACATATCATTAAGGCATCTGATATTTTATTGAGAGGTCTTGCTAGTGTTGGAATAATCTCATTAGTAGATGAGGCTACAGGTTTTCAGAAAGACAGGGCAAAGGATGCGCTGGCAAAAATACTTGAAGCATTCGTAGCAAAAGAATTGCAGCCTTACGTCAAAACGTTTCCTGCTGATTATTATGAGCAGCTTTTCAGAATTTACAATTTACCTTATCCACCTGCTGGTAATAAAGGGTGGAGACCTTCGTTTTTTGGGAAAATAACTAACGATGTCATTTATGATCGTTTGGCTCCAGACCTTTTACCAGAGCTAAAGAAAGCAGCAAACAAGACTGAAAAGAAGGCAAAGCTTTTTCAATGGCTAACTACTGATATTGGACATCCAAAGCTTAGAGAGCACTTAGCGTCAATAGTTACTATATTAAAGCTTTCAAGAACGCCACAAGATTTCAAAGATAATGTTGATAGGATTCATGTCCGTTATGGACAGACGCATCAAATACCTTTTGATTATCCTGGCGATTAAGATAGGATCGGTTATCGGGCGCGAGCTTTTCGGCTCGCGCCTTTTTTATTCCGGCCTTTGTGCAGTTGCTACATAATACCGAGGTCTTCCATTTGATTCAGTTGGGTATGCAATGCACTCGGTGAGACACCCACATGATCGTTGATGCGGATCATTTTGAAGGAATCCGATAGGGCGTCCGCGCCCACCGTGTGCTGTATCCCGATCTTATATAACACGGTGAATATCAGGAGCCGTAACCAGGCTTCACCGGTTTTAGTTTCCCAAAAGGCGGCCTCAGGATGCTGATGTCTGAGTGCGGCGGTTTCCTTTAAATGACGGTGGACAGTGCTTTTAGAACAATTTAAGCGTTTACCCAGTGCCCGCAAACTTTGTTTTCCCTTGGCAAAAAATTCAGCAATAATGGTGCGGCGGGTTTTTCGGATGGCTTGAATCGTGGTGCTTATTATCATTAGCCCCTGATATCGACATTACCTAATCAAGTAACTCCAAATGATTATTTAATTGCGGCTTGTCCCACTTTAAGTTGGTAGCCGAAAAACTTAAACCCGCCGATAATAGCTCTCTTATTCATTCAACCAAGAGATAACAATGAGCAATGTATTTAGTTTTACCGGCACTGTCGGCAGGGATGCGGAAGTGAGATATACGCCCGCAGGATTGGCGGTTTTGAGTGTGACAGTCGCCAATAATGTCGGTTTTGGCGATAAGCAGCAAACCTTATGGGTGCGTGTGGCTTTGTTCGGCAAACGCGCCGAAGGGTCCTTGCAAAATTACTTGAAAAAAGGCCAGCAGGTGTTTGTATCGGGTGAGCTCACCCAAAATGAATATAAAGCCAATGACGGCACGACTAAAACCAGCCTGGAGCTTAATGCCAATATCATTGACCTGGTAGGCAAGCGAAACGACTCCGGTCAATCTCAACAAAGTTATCAACCCTCATCGGGCGGACAAGCCCGGCCATCGGCACAGCAAAGCGTCAGTCATGACAATTTCGATATGCCTTATGATGACGATATTCCATTTTAAGTTGGCTTGCAAAAAGTAATACCCCATCACAATGCCACAGATTTACAGAATATAGAAGGAGCGGGAGGTAAAAGCTATAGTGGACCCCATTGTCCAGACAATTATTTACTGAATTTAAGGTGGAATCCAGTTTTATGCCGCAGCGGAATGGCGCTGCCCCAGTGCTGCGCGGGAGACATCCCCCGTGGAGCGTAGCGGAACGGGGGATGTCTCCCGCGCGCCGCCAAATTTATCGATAATCTTGGCGCCGCCACCACTCGCCGTTTGATAAACATCATCCGGCGTTTTGTAGCCGAGCGCTTGGTGCCACCGAGCTTGGTTATAAAAACGGAAATACGCCGTCAGTCCCAGCAGCAGGTCTTGGATCGTGCCATAGTGCTTCAAATAGACTTCTTCGTATTTCACCGTTCGCCACAGCCGCTCGACGAAAATGTTATCCAGCGCCCGGCCCCGGCCATCCATGCTGATCCTGATGCCGTTATTGATCAATAGGCCGGTAAAGGCGTCGCTGGTGAATTGCGAACCCTGATCGCTATTGAAGATCTCCGGTACCCCGTAGCATTTTATCGCCTCTTCCAGGCTGTCCACGCAAAAGGTGGTATCCATCGTGTTCGATAGCCGCCAGGACAGCACCTTGCGACTGTACCAGTCGATGATCGCGACTAAATAAACAAAGCCGCGCGGTAGCCGAATGTAGGTAATGTCGGTACTCCACACCTGATTGGGCCGAATAATGTCAACGCCTCGCAACAGGTACGGATAAACTGGGTGCTGCGGATGCGGTTTACTGGTGCTCGGGCCGGGCGACAGGCCCGCCAGTCCCAGTTTCCGCATGAGTCGCTGAACCCGCTTACGATTGACCGTATAACCGCAGTCTTGCAAGTGGCGCCGCATCCGCCGCGTCCCATAAAAGGGGTGGCGCGTGTACTCTTCGTCCAGCAAACGCAATAACACCAGCTCTTCCTCGTCAACCGCTTCCAGCCGCCGCTTCTGTTGCTCGTAGACCACCGATCGCGTCACGTTAAGAAGCTGGCATTGCCTTGATAGCGGCAGCGCTCCCTTCGGCTCTAGCCAGCTTTGGCGCTCGCCTACAGGTTGATCCCGGACTTTTTTTTCAACCAGTCCAGTTCCATGGTCAACTGCCCAATCTTGGCGCACAGCCGCTCTGCGTCGCTCTCCGTGCCGTTGGACTGCGGCCCGCGCTTGCCTTCAAACAGGCTGCCGACATTCTCCAACAACTCTTTTTTCCATTGGCCCACCTGATTAGGGTGTATACCGTGTTCTTGCGCTATTTCATTGAGGGTCTTGGTGCCTTTGACCGCTTCTAAGGCAACCTTGGCTTTCTGCGAACCGGTAAAAATCTTTCGTGTCTTTCCGCTCATTTTCAACCTCGATTTTAGGATAGGTTACACCTTAAATTATTGTCCGGATTTCGGGGTCCACTATA
>JAUXWL010000667.1 GCA_030680155.1 Anaerolineales bacterium | reverse complement strand
CTGGAAGGCGCGCTGAAAACATTTTCAATTGACGTAACAGGCTTCACCTGCGCGGACGTGGGCGCATCCACCGGTGGATTTACCGATTGTATGTTGCAACACGGCGCGGTGAAAGTTTATGCCATTGACGTGGGCAAGGGCATCCTGCATTGGAAATTGAGAAACGATAGGCGCGTGGTCGTGATGGAAGAAACGAATGCGCGCTTTGTGGAATCATTGCCAGAAAAAATAGACCTGGTCACAGTGGATGCGTCTTTTATTTCATTGAAGACCTTACTGCCAACCATAAAAAAATGGATAACACCCTCACCCCCAGCCCCTCTCCCTGAGGGAGAGGGGAGCAAGATCATCGCCTTGATAAAACCGCAGTTCGAAGCGGGCAAAAAGGAAGTTTCGCGCGGCGACGGCGTCATCCGCGATCCTGAAATTCACAAGCGGGTTCTGCAAGAGGTTTTGGAATTCGCCATAAGTGCAGGCTTCGGCTTGCGCGGATTGGTCAAATCATCGCTGATGGGGCCGAAAGGGAACGCCGAGTTTCTGGTATGGCTGGATATGAGACCAAATGAAGTTTCGGTTGAAGAGTTGGTGAACGATTTAATGGAACAGGAGATTGCTCCGGATGATCCTTCGTCTCCGCCGCACTCCGCTCAGGATGCGCCCTCGCACATCGTCCCCACAGGGGAATGACATTGAAAATGAACTGCCCAAAATGTAATTCCGAACTTGTCAAAAAATTCTACAAGGGGATGATCGAAGTGGAATCCTGCCCGCATTGTCGCGGCATGTGGCTGGATTTCCACGAACTCGACCAATTGGAAGATATTGTCTTCAACAGGGATGAACACAAAGGCTCACTTGTCCATTTTCAGATCAAAACGAATTATCCCTGTCCGCATTGCGGCAATGGGCTGGATGAATTTCAATACCGCCTCTATGACCTGAAATTGGATACCTGCGCCGAGAACGATCATGGCTTTTGGCTGGATGCGGGCGAGGACGAACGCGTGATGGAGATCATGCAAAAGCGGGCGACAGAAATCCAGCGCAAGGTCAACGCCGAAATGGAATGGAAGCAAATGCTCAAACAGATGCATTCATTTTTGATGAAGAAAAAATAACACCCCGCATCATTCAATAACTACGAGCTTAACTCCTTCAAGATCGCCAGCGTCTCCGCCTTGCCGCCGTAGCCGTTTTCGCCGCCGGGACCCACACAGGAGGGACAGCCGCTGTCACAGGCGCACTCGCTCACCAGTTCATGCGCGCGCAGAATCAGTTCGTCATGCAATTCAAACAGCCGTTCGCTGAAACCAATTCCAGCGGGGATATGGTCATACAACACCACAGACGGCATCCCATTTACCGCCGACCAGGCAGGCTCGGAATACACCCCCAGATCCCCCGCATCACACATCAGGAACAATGGCGCGAGGTTGCCCAGCACAAATCCCAGCCCCGCCAGGCCGCTGCGAATGCGCACGTTCTGCTCTACTTTTTTATGGCAGCCATTGCACAATGTCGTCAGGTTTTCCAAACGGTTCGCCTGCTCGCGGTTGACAACTCCATTTTGGATGAAGGCGCGGAACGGGACTTTGTGATGCACGTCATGTTCGCGATTGGATTCAACCACGCCGCACACCTGACATTTGAACTGGTCCCGTTTTCTGACAGCGAGTCTTACCCCCGTCCATTCGGGGCCGTAGTCGTTCGGGTCGTTGGACCAGGCCCCAGCGTCGCGCAGATGCGCAAGCGCTGTCTCGGAGAGAGTCAGCCAGTAGCCAGTCGTCTGCAATTCGGAGGGAGGCAGGTCAAGCGGTTCCTGTCCGAGGGTTTCGTTTGTGAACCAGCGCAGTTTCCTAAAACCAACCACCTGTGTGGTCACTTGAATTTCGCCGAATGATTTTTCGCAGCCTTTTATTGCAGCCTGCTCATTCAAACTCAAAATTTGAATCTCGGAACGCTGCTGGGTTTCGGTGTAGTAATCCAATCCAACGGGGACCAGATGGGCAATGTGGCTTTCAATATCCAGCTCCTGCACAAAATATTGCTGGGCTTCGTGCATGTAGATCGCGCCCGGGTGGATCATCCACAACGCGGATTCGCCGTCCACGGTGCCGATTACGGTCGGGCGGCCATCGTCGGCGGTTGCCTGCAACACCACCCGCTGCGGCGACGCGGAACGCAGGGAAATATTCGCGGCGGGGTATTGATCCTGCATCCAGTAATATTTTTCGTTGGAATAGTGGGCTTCCTGGTTGCCGACCAGAAATTCAAGATATTCATCGAGCAATTCATCAGAAATACTGCCAAAGCCCTCCCCTTTTTGAAACGGCAATTCGAACATGGCGCAGCGCAGATGTTCAAGCAAAATCAGCAAGTGATTCGGATTCACCAACGCCATTTCAGGCGAACGCTCGAAGAAATATTCGGGGTGATGCGCAAGGAACTGGTCCAGCGGATTGGGCGATGCCACCAGCACCGACACAGCAGGATCATCCCCGCGCCCAGCCCGTCCCGCCTGCTGACGCGCGCTTGCAATCGTGCCAGGGTAACCGACGAGGATCGCCGCGCCCAGTCCGCCGATGTCGATGCCGAGTTCGAGGGCATTGGTGGCGACAACGATTTTGACGGAGCCGTCGCGCAATCCCTGCTCGATTTCGCGGCGTTGATGCGGGAGGTAGCCGCTGCGGTAACCGCGAATGGCGCTTGAAGTAAAAGGTGAGAAGTGAGAAGCGTCCTCCTTTTTACTTCTCACTTCTCCCGCTTGTCCGTGTAAGTAGGTCAACAACATTTCCACGGTTCTACGTGTCCGTGCAAAGACAACACTTTGAATATCATGGGAAAGTAAATGAGTTCCCAGCCGCACACTTTCGAGCAGGCTGCTTTTTCGCAAACCGAGCGCAGAGTCGGTGACGGGCGGATTGTAGATGATAAAGTGACGTTCGCCACGGGAGGAGCCGTCGTTATCGATCAGTTCAACAGGTTCTTCGATGAGCCGCTCCGCGAGTTCCTGCGGATTTCCAATGGTGGCGGATGCCAAAATAAATTTCGGCTTACTCCCGTAAAATTCCGCCACCCGCTTCACCCTGCGGATGACATTGGCGACATGCGAGCCGAAGACTCCGCGATAGGTGTGGGCTTCGTCAATGACGATGAATTTGAGGTTGCTGAAGAAGTCGCTCCAGTTGGCGTGGTGCGGAAGAATGCCGGTGTGGAGCATATCGGGATTTGACAAAACAATGCGGGCAGTTTTACGAATGGAGGGACGGTTTGCTTGCGGGGTGTCGCCATCATAGATGGCAGGCGGCAGGTTCCAGGTGTCAGGTGTCAGGTGTCGGAGCGTGGAAAGCTGGTCTTGTGCAAGGGCTTTGGTGGGGAAAAGATAAAGGGCGCGGGCTTGCGGGCTTTGAAGCATCTCGGCGAGGACGGGCAGGTTGTAGGCAAGGGTTTTTCCGCTGGCGGTGCTGGTGGCGAGGATGATGTTCCTGCCAGAGCGGGCATGATTCCATGCCGAAAGTTGATGGGAGTAGAGCGAAGCAATGCGTCGGGTGGATAATGCTTCTCGAAGCAGAGCAGGTAGATCGGTCGGGAAGGGATGCGTCTGTGCGGGGCGCGGAGGGGTTGTCCGCCAGGCGAAAAAATTCGGTGCGGTTTCTTCATCCTGCTTCCAAAAATCCAAAAGTGACTGGAGCATGTTCAAGCGATACTCTTCTCCGGCAGGGTTTCACCTGAGTGCAGGGTGCGGAAGGTCCATGCGCCGACGGCGAGCGGGAACCAAAACGTGACGGCCCGATACACGAGCGTGATGACAACCGCCTGCCCCCAACGCACGTTCAGGGAGGCGAGCGCAAGCGGCAGCAACCCTTCGACCACACCAATGCCCGATGGCGTGGGGGAAACGATCAGGAAGAGATAGGCCATCGAAAAACCTGCAATGATGGTGCCCGTGGAAAACGGGACTTGAAATGAGAGGAATGCGCAGATAAGCGCCAGCATGAGCAAGCCTTTATTAAAAATTCCCCATAGGATCGGGCGCAGCAGGCTGGAAGGTTTTTCGGTCAGCCCTGAAAAACCTTCGGCAACCTCGTGGGCGAAGTCATGCGCACGCGCCTCGCTGAGATAGGCTTCCTTGCGAAAGAGTTTCACAATCCGGTTGACCCTGCGCGCAACCTTTGCCAGCAGGTTCCCCAACTTTTCCTCGGAGCGGTATCCTAAATAGAGCACAAAGGCATAGCACATGGCGATGAAAAGCAAAAAGAGCGAAGCGGAAATTTCACCCAGATTAAGGTCATTGCGGCGAAAGAGGACCAGCAACCCCAGGGCAAGGATGACCAAAAACGCAGCCTGGTCCAACAGGAGGAATAACGCAGCGGCGACAGTTGCCTTGCCGGCAGGATGTCCGCGCCGACGCGCTTCGGCGGCGAAGAGCGCGACTCCGCCCGCGCCGGCAGTGGGCGCCACGATATTGATAAAGTTCGCCGCTGTGGCAATTCGGCTGAGAATTAGCACGCCTTCGTGGATGCCAAGCAGATGAAAAATGGATTGGTACATCCGCCCGGTGGTGATGAACCAAAGCGCTTGAATGAGAAGCGCCAACAGAAAGAAAACAAGGTTGGCTTTTTGCAGGGTTTCAATGGTGGATTCAAGTTCGTCGAAACTAAGGAAAACCACGATCACGCCGAGAAAGAGGATAATGATGGGGAATATTTTTTTCATAGCCGTCCAGTCATTGTAGTACGATTGTAACAAAACGTCGGGTACACCGCAGACTCTTAA
>JAUXWL010000652.1 GCA_030680155.1 Anaerolineales bacterium | reverse complement strand
CGCTCCGAGAGGACACACACCATCGTGATGGCAATACCCGCCATGTCCATCGGCAAAGCGACAGGCGAGCCTTGGAAGTTTGCGCCCGTGAGGGTCAAATTATCTTCGGGGATAAAGATCGGGTTATCGCCCACACCGTTCAATTCAATTTCCACCTGTGTGCGGGCATACGCAATCGCATCGCGCGCCGTGCCGATGACTTGCGGCGTGGAGCGCATCGAGTAGGCGTCCTGCACTTTGGTTTTCATCCTGCCTGTTGTCAAGTCTGAGCCTGCGACGATCTTCATAATGTTTTGCGCGGATGTGATCGCGCCCTTGAACCCGCGCAGTTCGTGCAGCTTGGTATTGTACGGCTTCATATTTCCAAGCAATGCTTCAATCGTCATCGCCGCGGCGATCTCTGCCTGCTTCAAAAATCGTTCCATGTCATAAATATGCAGCGCAGACATGGCGGTTAGCAGGTTGGAGCCATTGATGGTGGCGAGTCCATCCCGCGCCTGCAAGCCGGGGATTTCGATCCCAGCCCTGCGCAGCGCTTCCGCGCCTGCGAGTTGTTCATCCTGATAAAAGGCTTCACCCTCGCCCATGAGCAGCAGCGCGGCTTGCGCCATCGGCGCCAGGTCGCCGCTTGCGCCCACCGACCCCTTCTGACAAACCACAGGCGTGACGCCTTTGTTCAGCATCTCCATCAGCGTCAGCGTAATTTCGGGCCTGCAGCCGGAATTCCCGTGGGCATGAACGTTGATCCGTCCCGCCAGCGCCGCGCGGACATGTTCGATGGGTGCAGGGTCGCCAATCCCAGCGGCGTGGTTGTAGATCAGATATTTTTGAAATTCCTTCACCTGCTCATCGTTGAGCATCGTCTCCGAAAACTCACCGATGCCCGTATTCGTGCCGTACATGACTTCCTTGTTGGCTAGCTTTTCCTCCAGCATGGCGCGGCAGACTTTGATGCGCTCCAGCGCTTCGGGGGCAAGTTCCACTTTCTCGTTATCTCGCGCAATCGCAACGAGTTTTTCAACTGTCAGGGATGATCCGTCGAGGATGATGGGCATGGTTTCTCCTGGGAATTAGACTTCCGAAGTCTCCGAGACTTCGGAAGTCTGGGGTTGGGATTAATCTTCAAATGATTCCAAATATTTTCTCACATCATCAGGCAAATACCGTGTCCTGACATATTGCATGACAAGCTCTTGATACTCTGCAGGCGAACCAAAATTTTCCTGAATGAATTCTCGGTCAACCAGTGTTCCGTCGCGCTGACCAAGCCATTCCAGATAGTTCGAGTATATCCAACCTTCAGGCAAAGCGACCAGACCGTCCTTTACGGGGTTGCCGTGAATATAGACACATAAATTGAGCAAATGGGAGTAGGTTTGAATCGGCTTGGCTTGGAATTGTCCCTGAAATAGCGCACCAACACGGGAGAAACGCTTGTTGATGGCTTTGGTATAAGAAATCATGAATTTCTGCATCGCAAGGGAGACTTGCTTCGAGACTTCCCTCCCCGAGACTTCCGAAGTTTTTAAAACTTCGGAAGTCTGGAGCATTACCTTCACCAAAATATGATAATGCGTAGGCATTAAGCAGTAGGCGACGATTTTCACAACAGGGACAAGATATTTCTTCATCCCGCCCAAAAAGTAAAGATAATTTTCAGGCTGAAAGAAAACCGCCTGGCGATTATTACCACGATTGTAAAAATGATAATAAATATCAGGGATAAACGGGGTTGTTCTACGCGGCATGGTCTCGCCTCCTAGACTTCCGAAGTCTGCCAGACTTCGGAAGTCTGTGCCATGAGGGATGATCCGTCGAGGGGGATGGGCATGGGTTTCTCCTGTGGGGTAGACCTCCGATCTTACAGAATTCGGAGGTCTGTTTCGGGTATTGTACTCCAAAGGATAAATGGAAATTCTCTACCGTACATTTTGGATTTTTTACCGCCAAGAAAACCTTGAAATCTTGGCGTACTTGGCGTCTTGGCGGTTCGATTTTGTGCTTTTGTACGGTAGCGAAAATGGAAATAAAAAGAGGATACGGATAAACACACCCGTATCCTCTTAAGAAAGTGCGATGCACTTAAGATCAATCCTAATAATTCGTCGTTCTGTCGATCAGACCAAGTTCCCGCGCGCGGGCGTCGCAGACCTTGAATACCCAGATGCTGACCGCGCCGAAGAAGAGACTCAGTCCCAGCAATATGCCGAGTATCTCCAGATTGCTGAAATTCGCCAGCGTCGGGAAGGCTTGCGCCACATTCCCAACCAGCGACCTTCTGAGCAGTTCCAGCCAATAGGTCGTCGGCATGAAATACCCAACGGGACGAATCCACTCGGGCAGCACATCCAGCGGGAAGACGGCGCCGCTGAAAATGTACAACGCGCCCGCCGTCGCTTCGCCGATGAAGCCTTCGTGGCGGGCAACCGTCAACGTGATACCAGCCAACAGCAAACCCAGCAGCGCGAGCATCACCACGCCGAGGATCAACGTCACGAAGAACAACAGCCAGTCCACTTCCGCAAAGTTGATCTTGACATTCAGGAACAAAATCCCCGCCGCGAGGGTGATGAAGACCGCGATTGAGCCTGTGATGAAACGCGCCACGCCGCGCCCAAGCAGATATAGCGGAATATAGATGGGGGCGATGTACATATATTTCAGCGTCTTGTAATGTTCGCGGTCATCCACCACCGCCCACGAGACGCCCGTCATCACCGCGCCAACGTAGATGTAAAAGGCGTTGCCCAGATAAATGTACGGGAACAATGCGCTATCGAAATTGCCCTGCGTGACGATGCCATACATCACGACCAGGATCGCCGCGCCCGAGATCGGCTTGACGATGGAATACACCGCGAACAGGAAGGGATCCGTCCAATTGGACTCGATCACCCATCCCAGCCAGGCCGCCATGCGGAACGAACGCCATGAAGTTGAAGTTTGCATAATGTCACCTTTATGTCATTGCGAGGGCGATGCTCTTTCGCCCGAAGCAATCTCCAACATAATCGGGGATTGCTTCGTCGCGAAGAACAAGAGCGCTCCTCGCAATGACGTTATCTCCGACTCTCCGTAATTCTGCCTTCGCGCACTGCGATCTTCTCCACATACGCCAGCAATAATTTTGCAGTCACCACAAAGGCAACGGACATTACCGCCAGAATAAGGATTTCCGTCCGCACCGTCATGAAACCGAATTGGAAACCCGAAGCGAAGATCAACTGACGCATCGCGTCCATGCCGAGTGTCAGGGGAATAATGGACGCTCCCGCCGCCACCCAGAACGGCAACGACTTGATCGGGAAGTAAAATCCCGAAGCGAGAAAGATCGGCTCCTGCGCAAGATTCGCCATGTGCCAGGCTTCGCGCCCAAACAGCAGGAACGCCGAAGCCATCATCATGCCCATGCCATACAATGCGATCATGGCCAGCATAAAGACCAGAAACAGTTGCAGATAACTCGACACGGTGTACGTCACCCCGAACATGAAGGAACCCAGCAGCGTCACCGCAATGGCGCGCATGGCCGTCGCCAGCATTCCGCCCAGCGCCATGCCCAGCAGGATCGCCATCATCGAATTCGGCGCCATGATGTACAAGGCTAAATTTCCCTGCTCCTTTTCCCAGTACAACTGGCTGGACATGCTCCACAAAATATTCATCCAGAATGCGGTCATCGCGCCGCCCATCACCACGAAGCCAATATATTCCTCGGGCGCTTCCAATGCGCGATAGACCAGCACATACGCGATCACCGCCAGCATCGGCATGACCACATCGAACACCAGCCACGAAACTTCGCGCTGCTGCCCGATCAAACGCGGATAGGCGCGGGCGATGATGGTTTTGAAAAACAAGCGCCAGCCCGTATCTTTGCGCGAGTACTTGCCCTGTACAGCAAAATTTATTTTGCTTTCGCGCGTGTTCATTTGATTTCTCCTCGCGCCGCGATGCGCAAAATAAATCCTTCGGTACGGCTTCGCCAGTCAGGACAGTGTTTTGCGTTACGAGCGTTCATTTGACTCCTCCTCTGCCATACTGCGCCCCACCAGGTCCACAAAGACATCTTCGAGCGTGGGTTCGCGCTTGTTCAGGTTCATTACCTTCACATCCCTTTGCGTGAACAGGTTGATGACCCGCGCCAGAGCGGATTCTTCGACCAGGCCGAGACTCAGCTTCGCGCCTGTCTCTGTCTCCGTGATCGCCGCCTTCGTGACTTCGGGCTGGTCCACCAACATTTGCTGGTTCAACCCGTTGAGCGGACTCACCTGGATCTCGAACAGCACATCCTTTTGCAAGCGATGTTTCAATGCAGACGGTGTATCGCACGCCAGCACGCGTCCCTTGTTGATGATGGCGACGCGGTCACACAACTCGTCCGCTTCGACCATGTAGTGCGTCGTCAGCAGGAGTGTGCGCTCCTTGTCCGCTTTCAGCCACTCGATGATGAACTTGCGCACATCACGCGACGCGCCCACGTCCAAGCCGAGCGTGGGTTCATCAAGGAAGAGCACTTCGGGGTCGGTCAGAAATCCGCGCACGATGTTCATCTTCTGGCGCAAGCCTGTCGAGAGATCGGATGATTTCGTGTGGATCCTGTCCTTCATGCCGACCATTTCAAGCAGGGCTTCGATGCGTTCATTCGCTTCCTTCGATGGCACACCGTAGAACTGCGAGAACATCCACAGATTCTCACGCACCGTCAGCAGGCCATAGCCCGACGACTCGCCGCCTGAGACCATATTGATGCGCGGCCGCACCAGGTCTGGTTCAGCGTGGACGTCTGCTCCTGCAACGCGCGCCCAGCCCGAGGTCGGGGAGAGAAGCGTGGTGAGGACTTTGATCAGGGTCGTTTTGCCGGCGCCGTTCGGCCCAAGCAGTCCGAACAGTTCGCCGCGTTCCACGGTCAAATTCACATCCTGCAAGGCGACCAGTTCCTTGCGGGTTTCCTTCTTGCTGCCGCGCAGTTTGTAGATGCGACCGAGGTCTTTTGTTTCGATGGCGAGGGAAGTGGACATAATTCTCCTTAATAATTTGTAAGCTTTATCGTTGCGTTTGCGTGGATTAAGCGTAGGGGAGGCGTCAAGTGTCTTTCAGCGGTGCGTGATAAAGTTACAGGCGTAACAGATTTCTCTTCTCCTCCTTTGTAAGAGAGCCAGGGCCAGGCGACCCTGGCTCTCGAACTTTAAAGGGGAGGTAAAACAGAACAAGAGTTCTATTTTACTACGGTTGTTTTTATTTCTCAACCTACTGGAATCACCCCATTTTTACCGCCCCCAATTGTAATCAGTTTTCGCCCGACGTATAATTAAGAAGGAACAAGGGAGTAACACCGTCGGCAGCATCGCGCTCCTACCACTGCTGAAAGGAGCAAGCCATGACACACCACAAAACTCACGCGCTGAAACCGTTCTGGTTCCACCACAAGCCGCATACCGCAAAACGGTTTGATTGGGCGATCCCCGCCATCATCGTCGGGGTGTGCGCCGATCTGACCTTGATCTATGTGTGGAGTTTCTACATTTATCAGTCTGTGTTGCTGCCGTAGAAAACCTGTTTGAAGGTAATGAAATCTCCGGGGAGTGTAGCGCAAAAGTGTCGGTAAAATTTTGCCAGGCGTTTTAACGCGAAGGCGCGGAGGCGCAAAGATATTAAATTCTTGGCGACTTGGCGTCTTGGCGTTAAAAACTCCCGACAGTTTTGCGCCATACCCATCTCCGGGGCGTTTCGCCTCGGAGATTTTTCTTTCGAGTACAATCGGTCGTCATGGAAACCGAATACATCCCAAAAATCGCAATGAGCATTCAGGCTCACCCAGACGACCAGGAATTCTCCATCGGCGGGACGCTTGCCAAATGGGCAAAGGCAGGCTGCGAGATCATCTCCGTGGTCATCACCAGCGGGGACTCAGGCTCGAACGACCCAGCCAAAGGTGCGGGATACAAACCCGAACTGGCGCGCCTCCGCGAGACCGAACAACTGGCAGCCAACGAAACGCTTGGGGTTACGCTGACGGTTTTTCTGCGCCACCCCGACGGCGAACTCGAACCGACCATGGAACTGCGCAAGGAACTCACCCGCCTGATCCGCAAACACAAGCCCGATGTGGTGCTGGCAGGAAACCCTGAAGCATGGTTTTACAGCAACGAATATATCAATCATCCCGACCATCGCGCCGCGGCGCGCGCCGCCACCGAAGCGGTCTTCCCGTCCGCAGGCTCAAGGCTGATGTTCGCCGACCTGCTCACAGAGGGCTTCGAGCCGCACGAAGTCAAACGGCTGTACGTCCACGGCACCGACAAACCCGATACCTGGGTGGACATTTCCGAGACGATGGACATTAAGGTGAAGGCACTGCAACAGCACGCCAGCCAGATTCCCGTGGACGAAGTCGGCAAGTGGATGCGCGACTGGGCAAAGGAAGATGCGAAAGACAAAGAGTTTGAATATGCTGAGTCTTTCAGAGTGATGATCTTGAAAAACGAGGAAGTGGAAAAATAGACGATGGACGGCAGACCACGGTCAGTTGTCCATCGTCCACGGTCTTTCTAAAAGAACCAATGCCCCACCAGCGCAGACGCGAGCGTCATGCTGATGTTATCAATATCCTTATAATGCAGTGACTCGACCACCGCGCCCACAACAGCAATTGTGGTAATGGGTAAGAGATAATTGGTTATTGAGCCAACAAACACGCCCGCAGTGACATAAATAAAAATCATCACCACTGACATCACAAATCCGCCGATAAAGACACTGGACATCCCCGCCACAGACTTCTCCTTGCTCCACGGCAGTTTTGGCGAAGCGATGCGCCGACCGAAAATATCCGCCACACCATCGCCGCCGCACATCATCATCAACGCGATAATTCCGATGGGGGAATCTTTCCAGTAGACCAATGTCAACACCACGAACATAATTCCATAATAAAGTGGTCCACGCAAAATCTCCTTCGGGTCGCCCGTGCGGGACATGGCTTGCACGGAGGCTTCATCCTTCATCACGCCGAGTCCAATCAACGCAAACTGTACCGTGATCGCAAACGGCACCAACGCCGCCAACCATCGGGCGGAGGGAGCATCGTCGAATAAGAACCAGCACAACACAAATAACGGACCCGTGCCAATGTGAATCAACTTGCGGCTGAGTTTGCTATCCATCCACCCGCGCTGGGCGATGTAATCCATGGAGCGCAGGAAGATGAGCGAGAGGGCAAAGGTGATGACGAGGGCAATGTAGTTATTCAAGTGGAGTCTCCTGAAGATCAAAGATTTCCATTTATAAACCAACTTGCTCTATCAAAGACTCCCAATTTTCAAAATACGGGATGTCAGCTTTGTTGAACGCTGCGATCTTTGCCGCGCTGCCGGAGGTGATTCCGAGCGTATGGGTGATAACGCCGAATCCATGTTGACGGAGAATTTCACCCGCCGCCTGTGTGGATCGAATCCCGCCCAGCGTATCTTCGACGACGAATAATTCAAACTCACGCGGCAGGTCAGTAAAAATGCCATCAAGCTTTCCCGTTTTAAACCAATCCCCAGCAGACTGTAATCCAGCCCACTCGTTACCGGTCAATGCCGCAGCCGTCGCAGCCAAGGCGTGGACGGGTGACGGCTTGATGAGTGCGCCCGCATCCAATCCGCTTTGGGCGGCAAGATATTCCAATTTTCCAAATGCAATCAAGGGGATATCTGCCAGTCCGACAAGTTCGAGTGCAATTTCCGCTTCAGGTGCGTACCCGAAATGCGAAACATCCACTTCACGCGGCGGCGCAGACGGGCGGGCTGTCAGCCCTGCCAAACAGATTCCAGGCTGACGGAGTTTTGCATGGATCGCATCGTTGATGTTGGAACGGTCATGCGTATGCAAAAAAGAATCGGTTTCGACTTCGGCAGGAAGGTCATAGGTCTGCGTGAAAACCTCGCTGCCCAGCGAGTAATGCTGAAACAATCGCATCGTCTGCGATACATTGACATTCCGCGACTGGCTTAGGATGTTGACGCGCAAGTCCATTGGGATGTGGGGAAAGCATCCATGCTGAAGGGCGGCTTCGGAAGGATAAAGCCCCGCAATGAATTCAAACTCAGGGATGATGAGTTCGCGCGGCACGTGCTCATTCGCATGATGCCCGATGATCACCGCAGCAGAAAATAAATCCGCAGGCAATTTCAAATTTTGACGATGTTCAAGGATGTCGTTCCACAAGGCAGCCAGCAGCAGCGGAACCATATCCCACTCGCTGAAGATTCCACGCTTCTCAAACTCT
>JAUXWL010000649.1 GCA_030680155.1 Anaerolineales bacterium | reverse complement strand
CCCCATGCTGTCGAGCGCGTCCATTAGCGCGGTGCGCACGACCACGGCTTCATCGAAGGATGAGAAATCGAAGTAACCGCCTGTATCGTGGGGGACAGGGTGAATGCCGTGACCGTTCTCGCCTTTGAAGAGGAAGAATTCAGGCTCGGGTCCAATGTTGAACTTCCAACCGCGATCTGCGATCTTTTTTAATATGCGCTTTAGTGTGCCGCGCGGGTCGCCTTCAAAGGGCTTGCCATCAGGTGTGAAAATGTCGCAGAACACACGCGCGCGGCGGGATTCAGGAGACGACCATGGCAGCACCGCGTAGGTGTCTGTATCAACCTTCAGCCGCATATCACTTTCCTGAATGCGCGCGAAGCCTTCCACCGATGAGCCGTCGAACCAGGCGCCGTCTTCCAGCACGCCTTCGAGGTGACGGATCGGCATATCCACGCTTTTTACCGACCCCATCACGTCCGTGAACTGCAACGACAGAAACTTGACATTATCTTCCTTGACTCGCTTGATCAAATCTTTTGTATCCATTTCGAATTTCTCCTTTTGAAATTTGATTTTTTCGACTTACCTGTTTTGACCAATCTCCACTACAACCTCCTTCGCTTCTTTTTCTACCTGAGGCTTGCTCCTGCGATTAATGAACATGACCGACCCGATAATGATCGCTGTCGCCAGCCAGATGCGCGGCTCCAGCGCCTCATTTCCCAACCAATATCCGAGCAATACCGCCACGATCGGGTTGACGTATGCATACGTCGCCACCAGTGAGATCGGCGCATTCTGCAACAGCCAAATGTACGAACCAAACCCGATGATCGAACCAATGGTGATCAAATACACCAAACCATAGAGTGAGCGCGCCGAAACCTCGGCGGGATTCCAGCCGTTAAGTTCGCCTGTCAGCAGTGAGACCACGAACAGACCGATACTGCCCATCAGCATCTCCGCCCCCGTCGTCATCATGGTGGATTTGGGCAGGTCGGCTGTTTTGCTGTAGGTGGAACCAAGCGCCCACAATAGGCAGGCGGAGAGCAATGCGGCAACGCCGAAGGGATTCAGGTTCATCTCGCCGCCCGAAATCTCAGCGGGACCGACGAGGATGAAGATGCCCACAAATCCGATGAGCAGCCCCAGGATTGTCTGCCATGTCGGTTTGACGCCGCCGGGGCGGATGGCTTCGAGCGCCACCAGAAACATCGGCACAGAGCCAATAATCAGCGCGGCAATTCCCGATGGGATGAATTGCTCTGCCCATGAGACCAGTCCGTTGCCGCCGAGCAGCAGCAGCATACCGATAATGGCGGTGGATTTCCACTGACTGCGCGTTGGCATTTCACTGCCTGCGGCTCGCTGCCAGATGACCAAAATCAAGCCCGAGACCAGGAAGCGAATCCCTGCATGAAAGAACGGCGGGATGGTCTCGATGGCAACTTTAATCCCAAAGTAAGTTGAACCCCACACAATGTAGAGCGTAATCAATACGATCCAGATTTTTGTTTTCATTCATTTCCTTTAGCAGATTTGTAGGTCACGCTAAGCGCCCAGTTATGGGTGTGCAGCGTGACAGGTATTTTTCATCCGTCACGTTGAAAACGTGACCTGCACTTTGATGTTTACACAACAAGTTCTTTTACCAATATCGCCTTCTTGCGCGCGGACCCATACAGATAGTTCCCAAATTCGCCGCTCTTGCGGATTACACGGTGACAGGGGATCAAGTAGGCGATGGGATTATCTCCAACCGCGGCGCCGACGGCGCGGACTGCCTGCGGCTTGCCGATCTGTGCAGCGATATGCTGGTAGGTCGTCACAGCGCCTGTCGGGATGTTGAGCAGCGCCTCCCAGACCTTGATCTGGAAATTCGTCCCGCGCAGATGAAGCTTGAGCGGTGGGTTGAGCCTGTCGAAACCAGGTGAATCAGGCATCCCCGTGGAAAAGATGCGTGTGACCAGTGATGCGGTGGCGGCGTAGTCTTCGGTCATGTCCGCCAGTTTCCAATGTTCCGCAAGGCGGTCTATGGCGTTGCCTTCGCTCCCGTCCACAAATCCGAGATGACAGATTCCGCGCTCGGTGGTGGCGATCAGGCATTTGCCAAAGGGGGAGGGGTGAATTCCATAGCGGATACTCAAGCCCGCGCCGCGCGTTTTGTATTGCCCGGGGGTGACGGCTTCAGTGGCGACGAAGAGGTCATGCAGGCGGCCCAGACTGGACAGCCCAACTTCATGAGTGGCATTGAGCAGATTCTCAGATCGATCCAGAAGTTGCTTGGCGTTTTCGCGGGTGAGGAATTGCAGAAAGCGTTTGGGGCTGATGCCTGCCCAGCGGGTGAACACGCGCTGGAAGTGATGCTCACTCAACCCAATGGCGGACGCGATCTCATTCAACTCTGGCTGCCGCTGTACATTGGCTTCGATGTACTGGATGGCCTGTTCCATCAATTTATAATGTTGGTAAGGTTCGGTTTTATTTTCCATATCAATCTCCTTTATGTTGGGGAGATTGTATTTGGCATCTGGCGCTGGCGCGACCCGTTTCTTGCTCATTCTTTTCTCGTTCTCCCCTCTCCCGCACTGGGAGAGGGGCTGGGGGTGAGGGCAATAAAAAAAACAGGTATGCCTGGGCATACCTGTTTTAATACTTAATACATACAGTATTAAACAAAAACGCCCTTCCAATGATTGACCCAGGCAAAAGATACAAATCTGCCTGTTCACTACGGTCACCTTGTCCCACGCGTCGCCGTGTGGTTTTCGGTGCTGAACAATAGAGTTTTTTTAAACTCCTTTGCTCGTATCCGTTTGCTTTGGAAGGGAGAAGGAAGCCAGTGAACTGGCTCCAGAGGCATCCGCTGATCTATCCGATTTTCTCGCCTTTTCCCTCTCCCCTCGGGAGAGGGGTAGGGGGGCGATTAGCGTCCCGTTTGCACGGGAGAACCTCCACCTCGTGATCTTGATGGTTGAGCTGCGCAAAGCGCATATCGAAACCACAAGACCCAGCCGCTTAATCTCCGTTATTTAATTGTGAACCCAACCTGACAATGGGCGCGATTTTACCCGCATGGTGCGGGTTCGTCAAGTGCCAAATTTGTGTGCCAAATTTGTGCCAAATTTGTGATTGAATATTAATGTTCTCGCAGGTACTATGAAATAAGCGTTTTTTACAGGAGGCAGTCATGATCGAGTATCCCGTTCAGGATTATTGATGTGGTGATATCCATCGCAGGTAACAAAAACGAGATGTTCCAGGAACATCTCGTTTTATTTTCGAACCCCGCTTATGCCGTGTACTGCTAGGTTTTGAACCTGCTTTCGCAGGTGGGTCCCGACCCGGAAACGCCGCCTTGGCTCAGGCCTATCGCGTTATTTCCTTGAGATAAGAACCCTTTTGGGGGATGTTGGCTCAAAACGTGAGGGCAATATCACGAACACAGCAGGGTACAATTTTTATACCATAATCCAGGGTGCAATGATAGATATAGATTAAATCCCTAATTGATAAAATTGTTGATTTTCTCCCGTTTTTGTGTTAGGCTGATTTTAGCGGAACCGGAGCGATTCCCTGTTTTTTTCCTGCCAACGGCCAAAGGAGGTATCAATGAATCTTGTTCATGGTGTTGACGTAAGTTATTGGGAGCCACGAGTAGATTGGCGTGCCCTGCGAACACAGGGGTTTAAGTTTGCCCTCATTCGCGCCACTTCGGGGATTGGTTATGTAGACCCGAAGTTTAAGGACCATTGGAGCGGCGCTCGCAGCGAAGGCCTGTTGCGCGGCGCGTATCATTACCTGATCGCCAATCAAGATGCAAAGCAGCAAGCCGACCTTTTTATCGCCACCATCAGTTCAGATCGCGGCGAACTGCCGCCCATTATCGATCTCGAAGATAAATACAATGAAAACGCCTCCAATGCAAAGATCATCGACACCTGCAAAACCATTTTGGATCGCGTTGAAAAGGCGTTTGGCCTGAAGCCGATGATCTATTCCCGCACGCAGTATCTGAATGTCCACGTCTCACGCAACGGCAAAGCGCCCTCATGGGCAATGGATTATCCGCTTTGGCTGGCGCAGTACCCGTATGTGTTCGATGCGAGCCACATGCCCAACAAAAACATGCCCACCCAGACCGTCGGCTGGCAGGACTGGAAATTCTGGCAATACTCCGAATCCACCCTCGTCGATGGCGTCACCAGTGAACATGGCGCTCCCACCGAATGTGATCTAAACTGGTTTCGCGGCACTGAAGCCGAGCTGTATGCCTTTGCCAAGGTCAAACCCAAGGACCCAGTTCATTACACGGTCAAGAGCGGCGACACCTTCCAATCTATTGCGGAGAAATATAAGATCTCAGTGGATGAGCTTTTGGCGGCCAACCCGTCCTTGCTGGCGGAGGGCGCAAAACTGAGCATCCCCGTGCCGACCATCTCCAAGCCCATTGTTACCGATAACTCAACTGCCAATAATGCAACTTCCTCCACACGCAAACACACCGTCAAACA
>JAUXWL010000638.1 GCA_030680155.1 Anaerolineales bacterium | reverse complement strand
CCATCCAGATAGGCGGAGAGTTGTTCGATTTCGCGGAAGTTTTTCATAGGGTACTCTCCCTTTCAAGACGAAAAGAAGAGGGTAAAAGTTCCTCGAAGGAACGCAAACACTCACGTAATCTTAATCGGGCGCGCGCGAGGCGACTCTTGATGGTGCCAAGCGGCACATGGGATGCGATGGCGACTTCGGTATAGTCCATGCCTTGAATATCGGCGAGCACGACCACACTGCGGAATTCGGTTGGGAGCGCATCAAGGCAGTGCTGGATGGCGTGTTCGAGTTCGTCGGCTTCGGCTTTTTGGGCGGGGGTCATGCTGGAATCGGCCAGCCATTTGGGTGAGTCTATTTCTTCGCCGTCGCTGGTTTCAGGTTCGAGCGGGGTGGTGGGACGTCGCTTCTGGCGGCGCAGTTCATCGTAGCAGGCATTGGTAACGGTGCGCATGATCCATGCTTTGAAGGAGCCGCCACGGAAGGATGCAATGCTGCGGAAGGCAGAGATGAAGGCTTCCTGTGCCGCATCCTGTGCCTGATCTTCATCACCGAGAATACGCAGGGCGGTATTGAAGACGATGTCTTGATAATGCAGGATCAGGGTGTTGAACGCGTCCAGATCGCCTTGTTGTGCAGAGTGGATAAGTGCGGTTTCGTCCATGAATGTATTTTACCGCTTTATTCGATGTGGGTTATTTTGATACACGTCTTGCAATGAAAATATAAATCCAGCGCCAGACGAGCATTCCAAGCATGTTGGAGCTTCCAAGGATGAGCGTGAAGAGCGGCAGGGATGTGGACCCAAGCCAGGCGGCGCGCAGAGTGGTTGCCAGCGGTGCGGCGAAGAGTGAGACAAGTGCAACACGCCAGAGAAGTTTTGGATTTTCGTTTACTTGTTCATCAAACAAACCGAACCAGGGAGCAAGCACGAACCATGAGAACAGAATGGGGAAGAACGCCGTCGCCATGCGCGGAAGGTAGGAGGTATCTGCCTGTCCGTGGGTTGCGAATCCGATGAGGGTCAGAACGACAATCGCGAGGATGTCGCCGAGGATGAGGATGATTTTCTTATTCATTTATTCTTTTTAAATACGAAGGACACAAAAGCAAAGATCAATGTGTTTTACTTTGTGTCCTTCGTTTCCTTTGTGTTTGAAAAAGTTTATTCCCTTCGCCCTTTTGTCACAATGCGGATGGGGGTTCCGAGGAAGCTGTATTCCTTGCGGATTTGGTTTTCCAGATAACGTATATACGTGAAATGCACCAGGGATGGATCGTTGACGTAGATGAGGAAGGTGGGCGGGTCACTGCGGACTTGCGTACCGTAGAACATCTTGACCACGCGCCCCGCATGGGATGGGTGTGGATGAGCGTCCTGTGCGTTGTGAATGATCTCGTTGATGGTCGAGGTGGTCAGGCGCGCGAGACGTTCCTCTTGAACGCGCAGCGCCATCGGCAGGACCTGGTCCACGCGTTGGCCGGTCTTGGCGGAGATGTACAGGATGGGCACATACGACATGAAGTTCAGGTCGTTGAGGATTTTTTCGGTGTAG